>NZ_JBIQEC010000020.1:0-45630 GCF_045370505.1 Moraxella sp. 179-F 1C4 NHS
CTTTTGCTAGGTGATTGATTTTATTGTATTATACCAATTTAATGAACTTTTGTGTGTTTATTCGCGCAAAGGTTTCTACTAGTTAAGCTTTTGTAATAGTTTGTTAAAACATTTCTCTACAATGTCGCTTACATAGTAAATTGTTCTTATAGCAATCATAGCATGGGTTTTTTACAAAAAAAAGTAATTTCGTAAGAATTGGTTATTTTTTTAAACAGCGATTTTTTAGCCTTATTTAACGGTTTACAATAATAAAACTGCAAGGTTTGCTACTAAAATTGCCAATTATTTTAGCGTCGGTTTGCACACATTGTATGGGCTTATTTTTAGACTTATCTTTAGCATTTATCTCATCGACGCCAATAAGTTGCCTGATAACCTCCTCACCCCATTCACCTAGCACATCATGCTTTAATTCTTTGATTAATTGCTTATCGGCATGTTGATGGGTTTTGATGGCACATTCTTTAAGTCGCCATAGCAAGTTTCGTAAAACTGCCTGATTGACTGCAGGCTTTTGATTCAACCATTGGTATTCATGCGGTGAAAAAAAGCGTGAAGCAACCTGATGACTAATTGCGCTGTCTTCAACATCAATGCCGATATTGGCATAGGGCGAAATCAATACTGCGGCATGTTGGCGGCTATGGCTAAAACTGACATACCAAGTGAAACCATCAGCCGTTATAAAATGATAAGGAAAGTTTGCCTCCATTAACTCGCCTGTCAAATTGAGCGCTTGCTGTAGGTTTTTTAGCAATTGACGACAAGACATCGGCCCTGATTTATGGGTTGACCCTGATTTATTGATTGAGCTTATTTTATTTGTTGGTAAGGTAGCCTGTTCACCCAAATTATGGTGAATATCAATAGCCACCCAGCTATGGTGTTTGATTGGATAAAGCTGCATCGGTTATGGTAGTGCCTTATGGTATAAGCAAATTTAACGATAGCTTAAAGTATTAAAGTATTTTTTTATACCAAGGTTGGTTGGCTTTCTTCTTTTGTGCTTGCGCAATCGCTTTACGTTTCTTTTGATACAGTACATTATTACTGATGAGAGTGATAGCGCGAGTGTCTTGCGCGATGACTTCCCCTAAGACGTTTTCAACCCCTACGGTAATGGTATAAGGGTTAGGATCGAGCGTGGTAGTTGCAATAGTATAGCTAGTGTCTTTTATGGTCGCTAAGGTTTGGTTATTGAGTTGATAGACGATTCTATCCCCTGTTTTTAAACTCGGCGTCAAAGCAACGCTAACCTCAATTGGTTGACTTCCCCGTCGCAGCGTTTGCCCGGCTGCAGGCGCTACAATTTTTATGACATAATCGCCCTGCTGGCTCGCTGAGATGGATTGGGTCGATAAGCGACCAGTTAAGCTATCACCTAATCTATCAGGCAAGCGATTGTCAGTAGCCGTACTCGCTGCATTATCAACTTCATTGTTCAAGTTATTAGATGTCGTTGTTGATTGATTGGTCGTCGATGATACTTGTGATTGGCTGGGTAATTTATCTAATACGCTGATAGTCTTGCTGTTTTTATCGTATTGATAAGCGGTATTGATATTATCGGTATATACCACTTGCCCCTCTGAGGTTGTCGTCTTATACACTTCAGCATGACTTAACTGTGACAGCAATAACACTACAGCCGTGAGTATAAAGCTATACCGCAAACTACTATTATGATCGGTACTGTATTTTTTCAAAATCATATAAGCCTTCCCCTCAAAACCCATTATTGTGCATATTTTAGCAAGCTTGATAATCAATCCCTAAATAATTTTGCCTATTAGCCTAAAAATTTCACATAAAAAAACCCAACCTATATAAGCTGGGTTTTTTGAAAAGCGAACTTATTAGCAGCTGTAGTACATATCAAATTCGATTGGATGAACTGATACGTTGTAACGCTCTACTTCTTCTTTTTTCAAGGCAATGTAAGCGTCAAGCATTTCTTTGGTAAATACGCCACCTTTGGTTAAGAATTCATGGTCGTCTTCTAACGCTTTAAGCGCAACTTCCAAGTTCTCCGCCACCGTTGGGATCAATGCTTCTTCTTCTGGTGGCAGGTCGTATAAGTTTTTGTCTGCGGCTTCACCTGGATGGATTTTGTTTTGGATACCATCAAGCGCTGCCATCAACAATGCGGCAAAGCAAAGGTAAGGGTTGGCTGCTGGGTCTGGGAAGCGTGCCTCGATACGTTTGCCTTTCGGGCTTGCCACGTATGGAATACGAATTGACGCTGAGCGGTTACGCGCTGAATAAGCCAGTTTAATAGGCGCTTCGTAATGCGGTACTAGGCGTTTATAGCTGTTGGTTGATGGGTTAGTGATGGCATTTAATGCACGAGCATGTTTGATGATACCACCGATTGCGTATAAAGCAGTTTCTGACAGCCCTGCGTATTCATCACCGGCAAAGGTGTTTTTGCCATCTTTTTGGATTGACAAGTGAACGTGCATACCTGAACCATTATCACCAACCATCGGTTTTGGCATAAAGGTCGCGGTCTTACCATATTCGTGTGCAACGTTGTGCACCGCATATTTGAACTGTTGTACTTCGTCCGCTTTACGAACTAGGGTGTTAAATGATACGCCGATTTCTAGCTGGCAAGAGGCAACTTCATGGTGATGGACTTCAACACGGCCTTCACCCATAATCGCTTCTACCGCGGCACACATATCAGCGCGCATATCTTGTGAGCTATCAACCGGTGGTACTGGGAAGTAACCGCCTTTGACGCGTGGACGGTGCGCATAGTTACCGCCTTCCATTTCTTTATCGGTTGACCAAGCGGCTTCATCAGCTGAGATGGTGTGACGGGCGCCTGACATGTCGATTGACCATTTTACATCATCAAATACGAAGAATTCTGGCTCTGGACCAAAGAATGCGGTATCACCAATGCCCGTTGATTTTAGGTATTCTTCAGCACGTCGCGCGATTGAGCGTGGGTCACGGTCATAACCTTGCATGGTTGATGGCTCGATAACGTCACAGGTCACAACAACGGTCGTTTCACGAAAGAAAGGATCGACAAAGGCGGTATCAGAATCTGGCATCAAAATCATATCTGACGCTTCAATGCCTTTCCAACCAGCGATTGATGAACCATCAAACATTTTACCTTCTTCAAAAATGTCTTCGTCCATGCTGTCAGCTGGATAGCTTACATGTTGCTCTTTACCTTTAGTATCGGTAAAGCGAAAATCTACCCACTTTGCTTCGCTAGATTTGATTAAATCTAAAAATTTATTCGACATTGCTCGTTTCCTTTTACGCAAAAAATGATTAAAAAACGTTACGCCACTTTATACTCTTTTTGGTGCTGTGACAAGAGATAAACAAAGTGGTGCTTGTTGAAGTTAAACTTTCAAGTTATGTGCCAACTTTTGCGCTATCATGCCAAACATTAAATTTTTATATCAAATTCAATGAGTTATTTGAGAGTGGATTTACTGATAAAGTTGGCTGATATGACTATCTGCCTAGATAACCTTCAAATGGCTATGCGGCTGCAAGAATTGCACTATTTTAATTAGAATTTCATTACTATTCACTTTTATGGTGCATAAAATATGTGTTTAACTATTTTAGTGAAAATCATTAACATTATAGCCTGCGATTCGGCTTCATTTATTCGGTTTCATTCACTTGCTGTCAGTCACTTGTAGAATGGTTGTGATAAAATAATTGATTAAAATAACGGTGAAGTTTTTTCATCGGCTAACCATCATCCGACAATTACAGCATAGGGTTTCTGGATTGCTACTTTTTATTGATAATTACGACAGTTTTACCTACAATTTGGTGCAGTATTTTGAGCAATTGGGACAACCCGTTGAAGTCTGGCGCAATGATGCTTGCAGCAGTGAAGACATTATTCGTTTAAATCCCGATTATTTGGTCATTGGTCCTGGACCTTGCACCCCCAGCGATGCGGGCAATACGTTGAATATTATCAAAGACTGTGCCGGTATTATTCCTATATTAGGCGTTTGCTTGGGTCATCAAGCGATTGGGCAAGCATTTGGCGCCCATATCATGCGTTGCCCAACGATTATGCATGGGCGAGTGTCGCAAGTTTTTCATCACCATCAAGGGATTTTTGCCGGGCTTCCCTCACCTTTTAACGCCACTCGCTATCATTCTTTAGCGATTGCCACAGACAGTTTGCCTGACTGTCTAGAGGTTACCGCATGGTGTGATGATATTCACCCACATAATTCTTTGCCATCCACTACGGTGATGGGCATTAGACATCAAACATTGCCGATTGAAGGGGTGCAGTTTCATCCAGAATCTATTTTGAGTGAGCATGGGTATGCGATTTTGAAAAATTTTTTAGTTAACTATGAAAACTATAAAAACTATCAAAACGCTAACCCTTAGACTGGAGTAATTGAGTTTTGCGGGTTAAAGTTTGGCTTTAAAACTTGGCTTTAAAGCTTGGCTTTGTTATAGTATACTAGTACAATGATATATAAAGTGTAAGCCATAAAACTCATACGAGACTGACATGACCCATACTGTAACGCCCTATCTTGGTGACATTACCACGGCTATTGAAAACAACCAACCATTAACGCCAGAACAAACCCAACTACTGCTTACCACGGCACTGGATCGCGCCATCAATACCATTGATCTGACCTATGCAGAAATGCGCGGCGTCATGCTAGCCATCATGCAAGGTCAATGCCCCGATGCCATGATGGGCGCGCTGCTCACTGCACTGCGTATGAAAGGTGAAAGCATCGGAGAAATCACCGCCGCCGCCCAAGTAATGCGGGAGCTTGCGATTAAAGTGGATTTATCGGATGTGCCCCATGTCGTCGATATTGTGGGTACAGGGGGCGATGGCGCAAATTTGTTTAATGTATCTACCGCCGCTACCATGGTCGCAGCGGTTGCCGGTTGCCATGTCGCCAAGCATGGTAATGGCGGCGTTTCCGGTAAATCGGGCAGTTCCGATTTGCTGCAGCAAGCGGGTATTAATTTGGCGTTAAATACCGAGCAGATTACCCAGTCGATTAAAACGCATGGTATTGGTTTTTTGTTTGCGCCCAATCACCATGTGGCAATGAAACATGCGATGCCCATTCGCCGTACCCTAAAAACACGCACGGTATTTAATATTTTGGGACCTTTGACCAACCCTGCGGGCGTCAAAAATGCCATGATTGGGGTATTTAATCCCTCGCTGTGCGAACCGCTTGCCAATGTGTTCAAAAACCTTGGCGCGGAGCATGTGCTAGTCGTCGGCTCAGTGGATAACCTTGATGAAATCTCACTGGCGACTTATACCCACGTGGCTGAACTTAAAGACGGTAAAGTCAGCGTGTATGATATCGAACCTGAAGATGTGGGTATCGAATCGCAAACGCTTAAAGGCTTAATCATTGACAGTCCCGCACAAAGCCTAGCGCTCATCCGCGAAGCACTGGCTAACAATCCTAATAAAACCCCCATCGCCAAAAAAGCCGCGGATATGATTGCCTTAAACGCCGGTGCGACCATCTATGTGGCAGGTAAAACAGATACCATAAAACAAGGCGTAGCCATGGCACAAGATATCATCAGTAGTGGCAAAGCCTTGCAAAAAATGGCAGCATTAGCAAGCTTTACTCAGCAATTCACCTCTCATTAAATTTTTGGAAAAACCATGCCTCATCAAGCAGTCCCCTCGGTATTACAAAAAATTGTCGACACCAAACGTCAAGAACTAGCCAGAGCCAAACAACAACAATCTTGGCACGACCTTGAGCAAATTGCCGCAACGAACCGCGATGACATCCTTGATTTTGCCGGCAGTTTGCGCAAAGCGGGTATCCGTGTCATTGCGGAAGTCAAAAAAGCCTCGCCATCCAAAGGCATCATTGCCCCTAATTTCGATGCTGTCGCCACTGCAGTCGGCTATGAACAAGGGGGTGCCGCTTGCCTATCGGTATTGACGGATACCGACTACTTCCAAGGCTCGGATGCGTATTTATTGCAAGTGCGCCAAGCGGTAAGCCTACCTGTGCTACGCAAAGATTTTATGATTGAGCCGTATCACATTTTGCAATCACGTGCGCTTGGGGCAGATTGTATTTTGCTGATTATGGCGTGTTTATCGGATGCGCAAGTCGCTGAGCTGCATGAATTGGCGTTAAAACTTGGCATGAGTGTACTCATTGAGTGTCATGATGAGATAGAAGTCGAACGTGCGTTACGCTTGCCAACGCATCGCCAAAACGTGTATGGCGTTAACAATCGCAATCTACATAACTTTGATGTGAGTTTGGACACTACCCTACGCCTAAAAACACTGTTTCCACAAGATAGCTTATTGGTGACAGAAAGCGGGATTCATTCGGCAGAGGATGTAAAATTGATGCTGGGCCATGACATCCATGCGTTTTTGATTGGTGAGCAGTTTATGAAAACGGGTGATGCAGGTAGTGCTTTAGCAAAGTTATTGGCACAATCACAACAAAATGCGTAAAATAGCCAAGTTAAATAATTGATGTTAGGGCGTTTCATCGATAAACGCCCTATTTTTTATACCGATTTATAGAGTTATTGTATGGCAAATTTATTTTCTAAAGAAATGCAAGACCAGTTAAAGCAGCTTAAAGCTGAACTAGGTAAAGGTCGCAGCCAAACCAAAGAGACCGATGAAAACGGCAAACCGACTGAAACCGTGGGTTTACTGAGCAAGCAACAAGTCGCCAAACAAGTTAAAAAATATAATAGCGAACATCTTGATGACGATAAATTGCTATTTATGCAAGCCATGTCAGGCGTGCAGCCAATCAAAGATAAAAACTTGGCGGATAAAAACAACGCTGGCAATAAGCTTGATGCGACGACGCTAGCCAAACGCGCGGCGGCAGTCGGTGGTGACGATGATAGCGGGCATGTATTGTCTGATATGCAAGCGCTGCTCAACCCCGTCTCTGGCGATGCTTATTTAAGTTATAAAACCGCAACGCTACAAAACAAAGTGTTTAATGAGCTCAAACAAGGCAAGATTCGCTGGTATGATGCCGTAGATTTACACGGTGCCACCATTGAAGAGGCCCGTGAAGCCATGAGTCAGTTGATTTTGCAGGCTCAAAAAAACAATGAAAATTGCGTAAAAATCATTCATGGCAAGGGCATTGATAGTATCTTAAAAACTTGCGTCAATGGCTGGTTGCGTCAGATTCCTGAAGTGCTTGCTTTTTGCTCAGCGCCTGCGGCACAAGGTGGCAATGGTGCAGTATTGGTGTTACTCAAAAAACGCGAAAAAGCCAATCGCGACCAATAACCATTGTACTGCTATTTTGACTATAGGTTAAATTTTACAAAATCATGCATAAAACAAGCGATGCATGATTTTTTTTAACAGGATTTTTTAATTGTTAATAGTTTATTCTTAGTTTTTGTTTATAATAGGCTCTTTTTTTTCATGGATTAAATGCGCTGCATTAATCTACTCTCAACTGGCTAAAAACAGCGCCCATTTGTCTTTTGACAGCTGACTGTTTTTAACACCACTGGGTATAGGAGAAAGGTAACTTTGAACAATACCACCACTGCGACTCATTCGCCGGCTAAATTGCAACGTCAATTGGCACTCTGGCACATTATCATTATTGGTTTGGCGTACATTCAGCCCATGACCGTATTTGATACCTTTGGCTTGGTTTCTGAAGCCAGTCATCAGCACGTTCCAACATCTTATATTATTGCATTGATTGCTATTTTGCTTACCTCGCTAAGTTACGGTAGCATGATTCGTCGTTATCCTTCGGCGGGTTCGGCATATACCTATGCGCAAAAATCGATTCATCCCAATGTCGGGTTTATGGTGGGTTGGTCTTCTTGGTTGGATTATTTATTGTCACCTTTGGTGAATATTATCCTAGCGGTGATTTATCTTGAAGCACTGTTCCCGGATGTCAACAAATGGATTTGGGTATTTATTCTGACGGGATTTATGACCTGGATTAATGTGCATGGCTCCAAAGTCGTGGCTTATTTTAATAGTTGGATTGTGTTTATTCAGCTATTGATTATTGGTGTATTTACGTGGTTGGTGTATAGCAAATTGATGGCGGGCACCAATGCGGACGGCACTATCAATGCCGCAGCTTACCAATTATGGAGCTTAAAGCCGTTTTGGAGTGATATTGCCAACATGACGGCACTCATCAGTGGTGCAACCATTTTATGTTTCTCTTTCACAGGCTTTGACTCACTAAGCTCATTGGCAGAAGAAACCAAAGATGTGCAAAAAACCCTACCAAAAGCAATTTTCTTAACCGCATTGATTGCAGGTATTGTGTTTATCATTAGTACTTACTTTATGCAGATTTATTTCCCACAAACCCCTGACAAATATTTCCCAGATGTGGCTGCTACCCAGCCAGATATTTTGATGTTGGTCGGTGGTTCTGCGTTTCAAGCCGCTGTACTGGGCTTTGCAATTGTCACGGTGATGGCGTCAGGTATTTCTGCACATGCCGGTGTCTCTCGTTTGATGTATGTAATGGGGCGTGATGGGGTCATTAATAAACGTATTTTTGGTCATATTCATCCAAAATACTTGACTCCAACCTACAACATCTATATCGCGGGTATAATTGCATTAACCGCGGGTTTTATTGAGTTTGATGTCATCGCGCATTTGATTAGTTTTGGGGCATTGACGGCGTTTAGTTTTGTTAACTTATCCGTGATTGCGACCTACATCATCCGTGAAAAACGCTACCACAGCGCGTATGATTTGTTTATGTATTTGATTGTGCCGCTGTTGGGCTTTATCAGTGTTGCGCTGATGTGGAAAGAAAGTGAGCCCATCGCCATCAAAATGGGTTTAAGCTGGGCAGTAATCGGTATAATTTACTTGGCATTTAAAACCGGTGGTTTTAAGCGTCACCCACCGATGCACAATGAACATGAATAATGGTTAAGGTAGTGAAAAGGTCAGATACGATTCTGACCTTTTTTATGTCTGTGGCTTTTGGGAAAACGGCATGTTAGAAATTTTATATCAAGATGAACACTGTGTGGCAGTCAATAAGCCTGCGGGTATGCTTGTCCATCGAAGCTGGCTTGACCGTCATGAAACCGAGTTTGTGATGCAGACCCTGCGCGATCAATTGGCTCAATATGTTTATCCGATTCATCGCTTAGACCGGCCGACATCGGGGGTGTTACTGTTTGCTTTATCGAGCGAATCAGCGCGGCAACTGTGTGAGCAATTTGAAAACAGGCAAGTGCAAAAATCTTACTTAGCCATCGTGCGCGGATATTTGACAGTTAATGCGCAGACATCCCAGCAGACATCTGGGCTGATTGATTACCCACTCGCACAAATTTTGGATAAAATTGGCGATAAACCAAGTTTGCAGGCGCTACAACAAAGAAAGGTTAGTTCGACAGACATGTTTGATGAATCCCTTAGAAACCCTACAGAATTAACCTTACTGCAACCTGCGCAAACGCATTGGCAATGCTTGGCAACAACTGAACAGCCGTTTCAAGCGCGCGGCCGCTATCCCACTTCACGCTTTAGCCTGGCTAGATTGACGCCCATTACTGGACGAAAACACCAACTACGTCGCCATATGAAGCATGTGTTTCATCCGATTATTGGTGATACCAGCTATGGCGATCATCACCAAAATCGTGCCATCCGTCAACACATCGGCGTACATCGATTGATGTTACATGCGCATACCTTGGCTTTTAATA
This sequence comes from Moraxella sp. 179-F 1C4 NHS, assembly GCF_045370505.1. Lineage (NCBI taxonomy): Bacteria > Pseudomonadati > Pseudomonadota > Gammaproteobacteria > Moraxellales > Moraxellaceae > Moraxella > Moraxella sp. 179-F 1C4 NHS. Next base: position 9,733 of record NZ_JBIQEC010000020.1, read on the forward strand.
GACTGACCGACAATCGGCGTGTTGATATCACTGCACCCGTGGATACAGATTGGTTAACGATGTGTGCGCAGTTTGGCTTTCATTTGCCTTAATAGTTTGCGATATCATTATTTGGCGACATCATTTACGCCACCAAGTAATCACTCACTTTACTGCCGATGGTCGCAAATGTTGCGCCAATGCCTGCACCCACCAACACATCGGTGGGATAATGTAACCCAAGCACCAAGCGCGATAATGCCACCAGCATCGTAAATGGTAGCAACACCCATAACATCATCGGCACTTGATGCCCTATCATGGTGGTAAACAATACCGCTTGCAGCGTATGCCCTGATGGAAAACTAAATACATCCAAAGGCCGTTCGCCTAAAGTAATGGTCTGGTGTACTTGGTAAGGGCGTGGACGCACTGTGTGTACTTTTAAATACTTATACAGCAAATAACCGCAAAAACTGCTGAGTAACACCGCACACACTTTCATAGCAACGATACTAGCGACCAGTCCTTGTGAGAATAACGCTACTAACATCACTACCGTCGATAGCGCCCAAAACCAACCATCGCCTAAGCGGCTGATGGTTTTGAAAAACTGCGCAAAAAACTTCAATTGCGACAGCAAATTTACCCGTAAACATAAGCGAGTATCCCATTGCAGCACGCGCTTTTGCAAATGATATAGTTTAGGTTTACTGTGCAAAAATTGATAATAATTGCGCATTAAATTGGGTAAGTTTTCGACAGAGCTAACAGAGGTACAGGTGAGTTCTGAATTGGCAAGTGACAGTTTGGATTGTTTTATGGGTTGATTCATGGATTGATTGATGGGGTGATTCATGGCGCCATCCTTTTTTTGCCTATTTGAACCTCACGTTTTGGAGAAAAACGCGGCAGATTCAGCGGGTCTTGGGGTTGGGTGACTATTTTGGGTTGAGTGGCTACTTTGGAGTGAATGACTATATCGTGGCTGTTTTTTTGCCCCGACAGTCGGGTGAACTGACTCAGGTGTGAGGGCGATTGTTAAATCCGCGAGCGGATGTTGAGCGAGTGCTTGAGAAGGCAAAATGGTTGGCGTCACTGTGCTGGCTGTTAGGGTGTTCGTCTGAATTGATAGCACTTCATAAAACATGGTCAACATTTCTTGGGCAGGTTTTTGCCAAGAAAAAGCAGCCACCTTGTGCCTTGCAGCTAGTCGCATCTGATCAAGCTGTTGTTGTTTAGGCAATTCACTAATCATCTCTACAAAGCGTTGTTCTTGCCCAAGCGGTACAGTTTTACCACAACTATCATCCACCAACAGCGCCGCAGCCGCATCATGATAGGCAAAAATTGGTAACCCCGATGCCATCGCTTCGGTGACGACATTACCGAAAGTTTCCACTTGACTAGCAAACACAAAAGCATCGGCACTGGCATAATAACTTGCCAGCGCCTCGCCTGTTTTAAAGCCTGCAAAAATAATGCTTGTATCATTGGCATGCCGTTTAACGAGCGCTTCTTTATATGGTCCATCACCGACAATCACTAATTTGACATGACGATGCAGCTGCTGTAATTGTAGCGCTTTGAAGCTTTTAATGACGGTATCCATACCTTTTTCAGGGGAAACACGGCTCACACACATTAACACTGTGGTGCCCTCGCCCACGCCCCAACTTTGCCGTAATGCTTGGCTACGTTTGCTCGGTGCATAGCGCGCTGTATCAACGCCACGACCGACTTGGTACAAATGCTTGAAACCAAATTCAGCCAGCTGATGTTGGGTGGTCTGGCTTGGAATACACGTAGCATTGCACTGGTTATGAAAACGCTTCATATACGCAAGCAGAGGCACTGAGACAACTTTCCAGCCAAAATATCGGCTAAAATCATGAAACGCAGTGTGATAACCAGAAGAGACTTTAATGCTTTGCTGTTTGCCAGCAATCAACGCCGCAAGCCCCAAAGGACCCTCCGTCACGATATGCACGATATCAGGACGAAGCTTGCGCAGCTGCTTCGTTAAAAATCGGTAACAAGGTAGCCCCATGCGCAGATGCGGATAATAAGGAATGGGCAAACTTGGCACTTGTAAATCAGTGGTAACAGCCGCAGTGTTAAGCCCTGTCGTTAGGGTATGTTGTTCGACTTCATCGCTTTGTTTGGGGCGAATCAACGTAATGCGATGACCCATCGATTTGAGTTCGCGCATGATTTGATAAACGCTTGAGGCTACCCCATTGATATCTGGCAACCAAGTTTCAGTCACCAAAGCGATATGCAATGATGGCCTATTGTCATGAAAAGGCGTGCCTGCAACTTGAGTTGAGAGATTCATGTGATTTGCTGACGTCGTCTGAGTGTCAGACGAAGCCTGGTAGAAATTAGTGTTTAAAGTGTTGTCACTCATAGTATGTTATCAACCATTACAACCGACTGCTTTGTTTGACTACGAAAGCCGTTTCGGTAAATTAAATCAATCCTTTGTATGGGTTAAGCTTATAAGTCGCCATTGACAACCTCATGTCAATTTGATAACAGTTTGATGACAATTGCATCGCAAATAGGGGTCGATTTTGCTAAAATAGCGGGCATATTGCACTTTATAGATTAATGCCTTATAGATGGTTAAATGACTGATTTGATAACTACATCGAATAATACCGCTATGCCAAATACTTCGACGCTCGATACACCGATTGTGATGCTAATGACACATGCGCCTAGTCATCCGCTTACCAAACAAGCGCTTGAATGCGCCCAATCGCTATGGGCAAACGATAGTAAAACAACCGTTGAGCAAAACCCGTTAACTAATACCGATTTTAAAATTTTCTTATATAGTGATGCGGTGATGTTGGCCAACCGATTAATTTGGCTGCCCGATGATATCGAAAATCTGGCAAAAAATTGGCAACACTTTGCTATGAGTCATGATTTAACCATTCAAGTGTGTGTGAGTGCCGCTTTGGCTCGCGGGGTGACAGATGTTGACAATGCGACTAGACATCAGCTACAAGGTGACAATTTGGCAGATGGCTTTGAATTAGTCGGTTTGGGTGAATTAGCCATGCATCTGCACAGAGCAAAAACGGTTTATCAGTTTTAATTGGGATGGGTTTAGCAATAGCGGTTGACTATGAAAATTGTAATTAATATCCACGCTGACACGTTTTTGCTTTGTCATGAAGCCTTATCAATGGCGTTTGCGCTGGCGGCGTTTGACCACCAAGTTCAGCTGACTATTGGTGATAGCATGCTAAACTTACTATTAGATGCGCCCACAGGCAAGCTTGCCCATATGCTAGCATCGCTTGATATGTATGATATGCCGCCCGCTTGGCTAGCGCTAGCAGATTTTGATAGATTCAAAGCATGGCAAGCGAAGCTATCAGCAGACTTTGATTGGTGCGCTCAAGTCGCGCTACAGCCAACTACATCGCCTCATTTTGATACCACTTTTGATTTATAAATACTATGACCCAACTTCCCGAACTTGACCAAGACGGTCATTTGATAGCTCATCAAACCTGGACACCCGATATCGCCCAACAATTGGCGAACACACTGGATGTCACGTTAACCCCTGAGCACTATCAAATCATAGACGCAGTACGTCAATATTATGATTTATACAGCCATCCACCGACGACCCGTCCTTTAATCAAGTTTTTATCCAAGCAATTACCCTCATTGGCGATTGATAACACCAAACTGCAAGCCATGTTTAACACGGGTCTTGTCGCGCGCCATGTCAACCGCATTGCAGGGTTGCCCAAACCTGCAAATTGCTTATAAATTTTGAGATTATTTTGGGTCATAAGGGATGAGATTGTCATAACCGATACTGTGACCGTTATCACCGCCAAACCCCTGCTGACGCCAAACTTCAAATAATGTAATTGCCACGCTGTTAGATAAATTCAGACTGCGAGAGGTCGGCAACATAGGCAAACGTAACCAGTTGTCTTGCCCAATTGCCGCGCGAATTGGCTCGGGTAATCCGGCTGTCTCTGACCCAAATACCAAAGCGATATTTGCCACTTGCGTAAAATCTTCATCATATAAAGGTTTGCTAAGCTTGGTGGTCAAGGCAACAATTCTTTGTACCCCACTTTGGCTTAGACTGTCCTGTGCATCCTGCCAATTGGCATGTACTTTGACATTTGCCCATTCATGATAGTCTAGCCCTGCTCGGCGTAATTTCTTATCTTCTAACTCAAACCCTAGTGGCTCAACCAAATGTAGGGTTGCGCCCGTATTGGCGCATAACCGAATAATATTGCCTGTGTTGCTTGGCATCTTGGGTTCAACTAATACCACATGAATCATATCGACATCCTTAACCAGATTAAAATAAAACAGATTGAAATAAAAAAGCGCTAAATGCGAAGATTAATTTACAAAAAACCTATAATTATTGCGTAAATTTAAGTTTTTTTTACAACTTGATAGTTTTGGTTACATTAACGCTATAGCGACGTTAGACTAACCTGCATTACCATGACTCTACCAAGCATGTTTTACTTTATTTTAACTTCTATAAGTCAATAAAGTCGCATGATTTAACCTGGTAGCTAAAAACTGTTAAAAAATAATGGATATATCTGAGGAAATTTAAAATGAAAAAATTAATCGCCGCATCAATCGCTGTTATGTTTGCTGTTACAGGTTGTAATACAGTCAAAGGTTTTGGTAAAGACGTATCAAAAACAGGTGACGCAGTAACCACTACTGCACAAAAAACTGAAAACAAAATCTAATAGTAGATTTTCTGTTTAAGTAAAAAAACCCATCTCGCTGATGGGTTTTTTATTGCCTATTTTATTGGCTATCGGTTATAACCCTAGTAGGTTATAAAATTAGCCGTTTTTTGGCAAATTTTCAGGTAAATAACAACGTAGATAAGCTATCACCGCTGTAATCGCTTCTTGACGATAGGCATCGGTGATTTCTTTTTCTGAGCGATAAGCTAAAATAAAAATACCATTGATAATACCGTACGCGACTAACAATTGCTGATGAATGGTTTCTAAAGCCGGCATTTTATAATGCTCAGACAACTTATCATACACCATTTGGGCGAGGCTTTTTTCGATTTCACTGCCAAAGGCATTGCCCTCAAAATCTGGGGTATTGGTCTCATAAATCAAACGGGCAACCGTTAAATCAGATTGAATAATATCAACGCCTGTCTCAATGACTGTGGTGATATAGGCCTGCCAGCGACTAAATTGTTTGGCATCCACTTTTTCAAGCTTGTTAAAGATTTCTATCGCATTTAAAAAACGTAATGCCAAAAAAATCGCTTCAACGTTTGGGAAGAAGTGATATGCTGAGGCTCTGGGAATGTCGGCTCGTTCACACACATCAGCCAAACTAATCTCACTGACAGGTCGGGTCGCGCTCAACTCTTTGGCAGCGGCTAATAATTTTTGGCGACGCAAACGACCTTGCTGGCTAGTGAACTTGAATTTGTTAGGGACTAAGCGGCGAGCGAGCTCAGAGTCCACCAATACATCCTCAATTTTTTCATCATAAGCGCTTGACATATTTCCTCTCTATCGACTGATTATGAATAAAGTTTAATTTGTGCCCGTACCAATCCATGATCGGTTGGGCGTTGTTCTACAATAAATTTGAGATGATCATTAAAATAATCAACTTGTAATACTTCACCGATGTTAAATTTACTATCAGCTAAAAATTGTTCAGATACCAAAATTTGGTCAAGCACTTCTGGCATACCTTGGTGGATATGGGTGTACGCCACATCTTTAAGCCAGTGCATACGACTTTGTATCGTAGAGGCATCATACAGTACGATATCCCGCATCGACTTATCATAAAATACTTCGCCCGATTCGCTTAAAAGCTGACAAGTGACACTCTGCATCACATCATTCATATCCCCTAACAAAATCAGCGGATGGTTGTTGTGCGACAGTTTTTCAATAACCACTTGGCGAATGCCTGCCGCTTCCGCTGCCCGCATACAAAGACTGCGCAGCTTGGCGCGGACTCGAATTAGCGGATCATTGCGATCTTCTAACGGCTCGCCTTGCGCGTTTTCTAAAAACTCAGGGCGTTTGCTTTTTAGATGCGCCACAATTACGGTGACCACCATGCCATTTGGCAATCTGATGTCAGCAATCAGCGGCGGGCGGTTAAATTGTTGATAAAGCCCAATATCAGGTACCTCTAACAACGCAATCGCAGGCATCTGCGTGAGCAATTGGGTGTTAATAATCTCAAAACGTGATATCAAGCCTACGCTCGGGGTGCCAACTGCGCCTCGTCCTTGGGTTAATGGACTGTCTGGCTGATTACTGGCTAGTGGCACAGTGACATGATAGTCATTGAGACCGGCTGCATGACATAAGTCAATCAGTGCTTGCTCATCCCAAATTTCTTGGCAACCAATGATATCAGCTTGCAATTGCCGAAAAATGGGGGCAAGTGCATTGATTTTTTGTTGATATTGCTGCGGCGTATACACGTCTTGGTTTCGATAAAAAACCCGATTGGGCAGTGCAAAATTGAGTAGATTTGCCGTCGCGATAACAAATTGATTGTCCACTGTCATATCCTTAATGTTGAGTTACCAGTTATCCCTGCTTGCTTGTAGCAACATTGTCCAAAAAATTTTCTGACTTTCATCTTCGTAACTTTTATCATAGTAACTTTTATCACTGTCAACACAGTGTCGAATTTTGAAGCATTATACATTTTTTTATTCAATTTCTACACAAAAAATCACTTTTTTTAGCCAAAATTTGCTGATATTTTTAAGCAGGGTTTAAAAATTGGGTAAATAAAGTGCTTTTTTTTACTTAATGCACTTAACTGCTAACGAAAATCACTCTCGTGTCGAGTCTTTAAAAAAATTTTTCATATGGTTAACTATTTGTTTTTACATTATTTTTACTCTTTTAGAGCTATGTTAATGATTTTCTTGCTTTAATTTTGTTCATTTAATAGTTGATTGATATAAAACTGCCACTGCTCCACGATGGCTTGGCGTTCAGATAAGGCCATCTTAGGCTCAAAGATACGGTCTAACTGCCAACTTTCACCAATGCTAGTGTCATCATATAGTCCCACCGCTTGCCCTGCCAATAATGCCACCCCTTTTGCGGTACTCTCAGTGGTCGTCGGTCGCAGCACAGGGACATTGAGTATATCGGCTTGAAATTGCATTAAGATATTGTTATTGGCAGCGCCCCCATCCACGCGCAGTTCGTGCAGTGGTACCGGGCTGTCTTTTTGCATGGCGATTAACACATCATAAGCTTGTAGCGCAATCGCTTCTAAGGCGGCTCTAGCGATATGCGCTTTGGTAGTGCCGCGTGTCAGCCCGATAAGCCTTGCGGTGGCATCTGCTCGCCAATAAGGTGCGCCAAGTCCGGTAAAGGCAGGAATCAGGGTCACTCCTTGGCTATCTGGTACTTGCGCCGCCAAGGTTTCAATGTCCTCACTGCGCGCTATCATACCTAAATTATCGCGTAACCACTGCACGATGGCACCTGCCATAAACACACTGCCTTCAAGCGCATATTGTGTCTGCGTGACGCTTGTTTTTTTATTTCGTTGTAAATTTTGTAAAGGTTTTAACAAGTTGGGCAATTTACCTGAGGGTTCATGACGGTTAGGTTGACGAGTGTGATTCGCCTCTGTGGTTTGCCAAGCAACGGTAGTGAGTAATTGCTGATGACTGACACACGGCTTATCGCCGGTATTCATTAATAAAAAACAGCCGGTGCCATAGGTGGATTTTGCCATGCCAGCCCGGTTACAGCCCTGCCCATACAATGCCGCTTGCTGATCGCCGAGCACTGCCGTGACTGGGATTTGTTTGCCAAACATCCCTTGTTTGGTGACCCCAAAATCGCCATCCGATGGCTTGATGGTAGGTAACATGGTTTTGGGAATATCAAATAAATCCAATAATTCATCAGACCAGTCGCCTGTTTGCAAAGACATCAGCATGGTGCGTGAGGCGTTGGTGATATCAATGCTATGCTCGCCTGTCATGTTAAACAGTAGCCAACTATCCACGGTACCAAAAGCCAACTCACCTGCTAGCGCTTGTTGGCGAAGCTTAGGGTTTTGGTTTAACAGCCATACGATTTTGCTGGCACTAAAATACGGATCTATACGTAGTCCGGTAATTTGTTGGATTTTGGCATCAAAGCCTTTATCACGCCAGTCTCTGCACCACTGATGGGTACGTCTATCTTGCCAGACAATGGCGGGTGCGACAGGCTTACCCGTCTTTTTATGCCAAATTATGGTGGTCTCACGTTGGTTAGTGATACCGATGGCTGAGATATCTGTCGCCAACAATCCTGCTTTGGCAATCACTTCTTGGGCGGTACTAATTTGGGTTTGCCAGATGTCATTGGCATTTTGCTCGATAAACCCGGCTTTTGGGGTGATGATATTAAGCGGCTTTTGGGCGATGGCGATGGGTGTTAATTGGTTATCAAAGATGATACTGCGGCTTGAGGTAGTGCCCTGATCCAGCGCTAAAATAAATCCGTTTTCTGTTTTAGCCATGTTGTTGTCTCAAACGATTGTGTTAAGCGTCCATATGTTATCTTAGCAAATACTTACCCATCAACTTTTATATTACTGCGGCTGAAACCTTAAGGCAACGATTCGCGAAAAAATAGCCATTGATTTTATCAACAAAAAACCACATCATACTGATACTTTATTACCACTTACCAAAACCTATCTGTTAACTATAAGTGACCCTATATCTTAGACCTTAGCCCCTAAGCACTGTCACTCTAACTGTCACTGTCATTGTTTATCTTTCCCACTACCGCTTTTTAATGCGTTGATGAAACTTGTTTTATGAAAAATACCCTTGCAAAATCTGTTCGTACTACCCCTGTTACTTCAAAATCCGCCTCTATCATTACCGATACCATCAAATCTGACAATTTACAGCCTGTTGCAATCTCGCACTTGCGCCGTTATACCGACCCAGCGACCTTGCCAAAAGATAGCCAGCATACCAAAACGCTTGAAATTGGCTTTGGGCAAGAGCGAGCCTGTAAAGCGATTGCCACTGCGCTTGATATCAACGCCAATGGTTATCATATCTTTGCTGCAGGTGAAAACGGACTGGGCAAACGCACCTTAATCACTCGCCTGCTACAAGCTCACGCCAAACAAAAACCCACGCCCAATGACTGGGTGTATGTGCATAATTTTGTTGATGCGCGCACCCCGATTGCGCTTGACCTGCCTGCTGGCATGGGCAAGCAATTAGCGGAAGATGTCAAAACCTTTTGGCTAACCACCAAGCGTCAGCTCAATCAGCGTTTTCGCAGTGAGCACTACCAAAGTAAGGTAGAAGCCATAAAGAATGAAATTAGCCTTCGTGAAGAACAGGTCTATCATGCGCTGCATGAAGAAGGCAAACAATATTCACTTGCGTTGGCGCTGCGACCTTCGGACAATAAACCGATTTTTATCAAATCGGATTTTAGTGACAACCGAGCCGATGGCAATGACAATGACAATGACAGTTACAATGATATTGAGCCAAGCGGTGGTTATTTATCAATCAAACCTGCTAATAAATTGGGTCGCCAAAAATCCAGTGGCAAAGCACCAGTTTTACCAGTTAAAGCCAATCAAACCTCTAGCACCACAACTAGCGCCTCTAATAATACCTCGAGCGCAACCAATCAAGCCAGCTTTGGCTTAACCCCAAAATCGCCGTATGTTGCCAATTATCAAGATAAAAACCACATGCAAAAACGCTTGAGCCAATTGACCGTTGAGCTTGAGCAAATTGAAGATGAAGCCAATCAGACCCTACAAGCGCTACACCACTCATTGACTCGGCGTACCTTAAAACCATTGATGGAGCCGTTATTTGACAAGTATCAAGACTTACCAAAGGTTCGTAAGTATTTGCAAGACGTGCATGACGATATCGTCAATCATGTAGAACGAATTATCAATGAAGATGATGAAGAGTTTTTGCCCAGCCATTTTTCGCCATTGCCTGCGCGCTATTTTGTCAATGTGATTGCAAGCCATGCGCCCGATCAAGGCGCACCGATTGTGTTTGAAGACTTACCCACCCATTTAAATTTACTCGGTCATGTCGAGCAAATTACCCATTTGGGTACTGTGTCAACAGATGTCAGTCTGATTCGCGCCGGTTCACTGCACCGTGCGAATGGCGGTTATTTGGTGCTTGAAGCAACTAATTTGCTTGAATATCCGTATGCGTGGCAAGGTCTCAAACGCGCGCTGCAAAGCCGTCAAATCAAGATGTCGAGCCTTGAGCAAATGCTGACATTGACCGGCAGTATCAGCCTTGAGCCACAACCGATTAAACTTGATGTCAAAGTCATTTTACTCGGTGAGCCAGACTTGTATTATGACCTGCTAGATTTTGAGCCTGAATTTAATGCCGTATTCAAAATCCGTGCAGATTTTCATGATCGCGTGGTACGCAGTCACGCCAATGAACAAGCGATGACCGCCAAAATTGCTGATATGATAAGCAAATACCAATTGCTAACGTTTGATAACACCGCGTTGGCTTGTTTATTGGATTATCTCAGCGAGCAAGCGGAAGACCAGCATGAGTTAAGCTTACATGGGGATAGATTGGCGCAGCTATTACTCGAAGCCAATCGTCATGCGGTCATCAATCAATCAGAGCTTAGCCCTGCAAACACAGTAACCGCTAGCCATGTCCGTCAAGCGATTGAGGATATTCGCCATCGCTCGGGCTATTTACGACAATTGTTCTGGCAAGAACTAGAAAAAGGGCAACAGCTGATTAGCACCCAAGGCAAAGCGATTGGTCAAATCAATGCACTGACAGTCATCAGCTACGCAGATAGTGAATTTGGCATGCCTGCGCGATTGACAGCGTCAGTGCATCACAGTGCCGCGCATGCCGATATTGTTGATATCGAGCGCGATGTGGATTTAGGCGGCTCTATCCATGCCAAAGGCGTGCTGATTATGAGCAGTTATTTAAAAGCGCTGTTTGCAGAAGACCACACGCTCAACTTTACCGCATCGCTGGCTTTTGAACAAAGTTATGGCGGTATCGATGGCGATAGCGCGACAGTAGCCGAAACCTGCGCGCTGCTGTCTGCCTTATCGCAAACCCCGATTAATCAAAGCTTTGCGGTGACTGGCTCGATGAACCAATTTGGTCAAGTCCAAGCGGTCGGCGGCGTCAATGCCAAAATCGCCGGGTTTTATGATGCGTGTGTCGAGCAAGGCTTGACGGGTAAACAAGGGGTGATTGTGCCCAAAGCCAATTTGGCGCAATTGATGCTACGTCAAGATATCATCGATAGCGTAACGGCAGGTAAATTTACCATCTATGCTGTAGAGCATGTCAATGAAGCCATGTATCTATTGACGGGTCTGGCGCCGGATGAGATGACCAAAAAAGGCAAATATCGTAAAAATACCGTTTATGGTCGTATTTATGAACGCTTAGAAACTTGGGAAGAAAAAGACGCAGATGACAAAGAATAACGCCTCATTGGGTTATTGTTTATCGCTGATAACTTGCTTGCTCTATATCAAGCAATGTTTGCTTAATCTCAACCCCACCGGTGTAACCGCCCAATTTGCCATCGCTGGCAATCACGCGATGGCAAGGAATGATGAGACTTAGTGGGTTGCGACCATTGGCCTGCGCGACTGCGCGAAAGCCTTTGGGATTATCCACTTGTAGCGCAAGCTGTGCATAGCTGATTGTTTGACCGTAAGGGATTTGTCGTAATGCTTGCCATACTTTTTGCTGAAAGGGTGTGCCTGTGTAGAGGGCGATGGGCATATCAAACACTTGTCGCTGTCCATTAATATATTCGTCAAGTTGACTGATGGTATTTCCTAAGACTTTGGCATCGTCATCTACTGAGTCAGCCAAATCTTTGCTTTGTATATAGTGCGCTTGTGCAGTTAATTGTTGTAGGATTTTTTGGGTTTGCCAATCAAGCGCGATAAGACAACCCTTATGTGCGACAAGGGTAATTGTTGGTAATTTGATTGATAGTTGGTAGTTTGTGGTAAGCATTTTATAAGACAAATTTATCTAGAAGTGATTTAAGAATTTTCTGCATTTTATAACTTTCTTCAATCAAAAATTCATTTGCACCCCGCCATTCAGACTTGTCTGAATATCCAACTGCTTCGTTTGTGATAATTATAAAACTATATACAGTTGCAGGACAACGCTCCCAATTAACAGGATATTGAAATTTTGACTCGATTTCTTCTTTATGCTGATATAAATAGTCGAATATTTTTAAAGTGTCTTCTTTATTATTACCTTTTATTTCAACTCTAATTTTTACAGATTCCTTTGTAATTACAACACTTATTCCGACACCATTTCCTAATTTAGTACCTAACCAATTATCTTTACTTGGTGTCCTATTAGCATATAAATTTTCAGCATTTGATAAAGTCGCATTGATAAATTGCGACCAAAAACTTATTAGTACGCTTTGTTTATTATTTTTGATTTGAATGTCTTCTTGTTTTTTCTCCGCAATATCTATCATAAAGCTTTCAACTTCGGGTACAGGAATAATTTGCTGAGTATCAAAGAAAAAGTCATTATTAAATTTAAAAAGTTGGCATTTTATACAACGGATATTAATACCAAAATTCATCAGCCATAATACAGCTGATGTTACTTCTTGACGGAATTCAGCAGCGACTAAAATGATTCGTTGCGAAGTTTCATTGGGATTTAATCCAATATCATCTTCTGTGCTATCGCTAAGAAATTCATTTATTTTTTGTTTAGCGCTTGCAATATAATCATCAGAGTTTTGGCTATCATATTTTCTAAGATAGTCAGCAAAAATATTTATGATTTTCTCATCTGTAAGTCGAGAGCAATAAGATGCATATTTCACAGACTGCCATACAACATCTTTACCAGAACTATCCGTTTTATTTTCAATAATGACTAAATTACCACTTTTATCTAACGCCAATAAATCTAATCTTTCAGACGTATTGTCAAACCCGTTAAATTCTTTTTGAATAATTAATAATGGCTCGCCAAGACATTCTGGATTGCTCACAATCCATTCTTGCAAATCTTGGCGCTCTCTAAAACCCACTTCACTAAATTGAATTTTATCAATATTAGTCATCTGCCTATTAGCAATATTTAAGTGATACATGAGTTACTCATCTTTTTCAAACAGGGCTTTGACAAAATCATTGGCGTGAAATGGGCGCAAATCATCAATTTTTTCGCCCACGCCAATAAAACGAATCGGTACATTGGTGTTTTCAGCGATATTAAATACCACACCGCCTTTTGCCGTGCCATCTAATTTGGTGACGGTCACGCCTGTCAGTGGCACTGCTTCATTGAATATTTCTACTTGATTTAGGGCATTTTGTCCTGTACCCGCGTCGAGCACAATCATGGATTCATGCGGCGCTGTCGGATCGGCTTTTTGCATGACGCGAATCACTTTTTTCAGCTCTTCCATCAAATTGGTTTTATTTTGTAGACGCCCTGCGGTATCGGCAATCAGCACATCAATGCCACGGGCTTTGGCAGATTGAATGGCATCAAAAATCACCGAGGCACTGTCTGAACCATGACCTTGGGCGACAACAGGAATATTATTGCGCTCCCCCCAAACTTGCAATTGCTCGGTGGCTGCCGCACGGAACGTATCACCCGCTGCTAACATCACTGATTTTCCTTCAGCTTGCAGACGTTTGGCAAGTTTACCGATGGTGGTGGTTTTACCCACGCCATTGACCCCAACGACCAAGATAACAAACGGTTTTGTACTAGCATCCACTACTAGCGGTGCAACTTTGGGTGTCAAGATATCGGTTAGTTCTTTTTGTAGCGCTTTATACAGTGAATGCGAATAAATCAAATCACCGCGAGCAGTGGCTTCGGTCAAGTTTTTGATAATGCGATTGGTAGCATTCACCCCAATGTCGGCGACCAACAATTGGTCTTCGACTTCTTCCAGTAGTTCATCATCAATTTCTTTACCACCAATCAAAATATTGGTTAAGCCTTCGGTCAAGTTTTTACGACTTTTTGACAAGCCTTGCTTCATGCGGCTAAACCAACCCCCTTTTTGTTCAGGTTCTGCGCTTGGCTCAGCCGTATTGACAGATGGCTGCTGTGTGGGTGCAGGCTGCCCTTGATATTGGCTTTGCGGCATTGGTGACACAGATTGGGGTGTCACGGGTGCTTGCAGTGTTGATGTTTGGGCGGCTTCAGCGATACGCGGCGTTTCAATAATTGGCACATCTTGCACAGGCAGATTGGGTATCGTAGCATCATCAAAATTAGTCGGTTGGTTATTAAAATTAATTACCACCTTATTAGAAGCATTGTTATTAAATTGGTTGCTACTCATATCATCGCCTATGGTTAAATTTGTCATTAAAATATTGAGATGTATAAAATTATAACAGTGTTTGTTCGCAGTTTGAAATAAACATGCTGTCAATCCCTTAACCCCATAGGATGTATGGTATGGGAAAAAACTGTCCGTTTACAGCTTGCTGCGCTAAAAACTTGAAGCTCGTATTTATTCAGATTTAATCGTGCAGTGGGCTTTCAAATAGCAATCAATGCCAACATCCGTTATCATGGTTTATCTTTTATAATGCCTGCAAACCCCATTACACCAAAATCAAAAAAAACAGATTAAAGATTAAAAGTTAAAGAGAAACTATGTTAAACCGAAACCCTGTGTCAAAGCCTACATTTTGTAATCTTACCATCCTTGCTGCCGCCCTGACCTGTATGCTCAGTGTATCAGGTTGCAGCACTGCACAGCCCATCGCAGCCAAAACCATGCCGACCAAAACCACCCCGACTTTAGCGAATACGCCTATTAACGCCCACCCAACTGCTAACGCGGTAACCGATGCCACCGAGCAAACGCCAAGCCACACAGATTTTGACAGCGACAATGCAGCAACGCGCCATGAATATACGCTGGATAATGGCTTAAAGGTGATTATCAAAGAAGATCACCGCTCCCCTGTGGTGATAAGCCAAGTATGGTATCGCGTGGGTGCTGCGGATGAACCCACTAACTTAGGCGGTATGTCGCATTTGCTTGAGCATATGATGTTTAAGGGAACAAAAAACGTGTCCTCAGCAGATTTTGAACGCCTTATCGCCAAATTTGGCGGTAGCAATAATGCTTTTACCAGTTATGACTACACCGCATATTATGAAATTTTCCCTGCCAATCGCTTAGCGCTCGCCCTAGAGCTTGAAGCCGATCGGATGACCCATTTACAGCTAAAGGACAGTGACTTTACCGCTGAGCGCCAAGTGGTGATGGAAGAGCGCCGCCAGCGCACCGATGACAACCCAAACGCCCGCGCCTATGAGCAGTTTAGCAAAATGGCTTACCCCAATAGTCCCAAAGGAGAATCGGTCATTGGCCCCATGGCAGAAATCGAATCCATTGGGTTAAACGACCTAACCGATTGGTATAAAACATGGTATGCGCCCAACAATGCAACCTTAGTAATCGTGGGCGATGTCAATCCGACGCAGGTCATCAATGAAGTTAAAAAATACTTTGCCGATAGAAAACCGCAAACCCTGCCAACGCGCCCCAGTGTGATACAGCCAGGCTTTCGTGGTTATCAAGAAAAAACCACCCAATTGCCGGTACAAGTGCCTATGGTCATGATGGCGTTTAATGTGCCTACGCTTACCACAGCAAAAGACCCCAAAACCGCCTATAGTCTATCGCTGCTAGCCGATGTGCTCGATGGTGGTCTATCTGCGCGCCTAGAAAAACGCCTAGTACGGGAAAAACAGCTACTAGCCTCGGTCGGCAGTGGTTACAGTGCCTTTAGTCGGGGCGATGGGCTATTTTTAATCCAAGCCACCCCACGCGACGGCGTTACACTTGCCCAAGCCAAACAAGCAATCATTGATGAGATTGACGCGCTTAAAACCCAACCGATTGCACAAAGTGAACTGACCCGTGCCAAAACCAACACCATGACCAGTTTGATTTATAGCCAAGATAGTATCAGTGGACAGGCGCAGATGATTGGCAGTCTAAACAGCATTGGGCTTGATGATCGGATGGTGTTTAACCTACCCAAAATCTTAGATAGCATCACAGAAAGTGACTTACACGCTGCTGCTAGCAAATATTTGGTTAACAACAATTTAACCGTGCTCAATGTGGTAAAAGAAAATAAACCCAATAAATAACTATAAAACCAGTAACTTAACTTATCCTGACTTAAGTTGCGCTCACTTGACTTACCTTCATTGCTGTCAGACCATCCTTAGAATGTTGAGAAAAAAAATGAAAACACGCTTAGCTAAAATCTTATTACTAATGACTACCATTGCCACGCAAGCGGGCCATGCAGAACCTGCCACTCATAGCGACGCTCACAGTAGTGGCAATATTGACCCCAATGCACCCATTGCCGCTTTAGACAAGTTAACCAGTCTAAAAACCACACCACCGTTAAAAGTGACATTACCAAATATCATCCACTTTACAACGGATTCGGGTACCCCAGTCGCTTTGGTACAAACCCATCATTTACCGATTGTGGATGTCAGTGTGTATTTTAATGCAGGCTCAGCTCGTGATGAAGCCATTAAAAAAGGCGGTTTTGGGATTGCCAGCCTGACCGCGAGTATGCTCGATCAGGGCACACGCCATAAAAGCGAAGATGAGATTGCCGAAACCAGTGAGCAGCTTGGGATTGATTTATCTACCCGTGCTTATAAAGACATGTTTATTGTGAGTTTGCGCAGTCTATCCGATGAAGCGCGTTTATCCCCTGCGCTTGGTTTAATGAGCGATATGATGACCCAGCCTACGTTTCCAAACAAAAATTTTGAACGTACCAAAGCCCAGTATCTAATCAGCCTGCAACAGGCCAAAGAAGACCCCGATAGCATCGCAAGCAACGCCTTTGCTGCGGCGCTTTATGGCAATCATCCCTATGCCCACCCCACCCAAGGCACGGAAGAGAGCATTGCCAAAATCAATGCCACCGATCTCAAAGCTTTTGGCCAGCAGTTTTTGGTGGCGAAGAACGCGAATATTGCTATTACAGGCGATATCAGTCTTGAGCGCGCGCGGGCGCTTGCCAATCAGCTAACCGCTCAAATGCCTGTTGGCACAGCTGCCCCAAAGCTTGCCGATGCCAAGCCTTTGAACGCCGCTAAAACGATTCATATTCCATTTGACAGCACCCAAACCACCGTCTTGATGGGGCAATTGGGTCAAAAACGCGTGGCGGATACCTTAGGCTTGCAGCATCAAACCAACTTTGCCATTGCCGATGAAATCGTCGGGGGCGGCAATTTTCAAGCCAGATTGATGGAAGATATCCGTAAAAAACGCGGGCTCACCTATGGCATTTATAGCAGCACCACGCCGATGCTTGCCCAAGGTAGCTATACCGTTAGCTTTTCTACCCGTAACCAAAAGTCGCAAGAAGCAATTGAGGCGACCAAGCAAGTCATCAAAAATACGCTAGAAAAAGGGGTAACGCCAAACGAATTGGCTTTAACCAAAGACAGTCTAATCAACAGTTTCCCAACTAGCTTTGCTAGCAATGCCGCCATGAATTCCACGATTGGTATGATGGGGTTTTATCAGCTGCCAGATAGTTACTTGACCGATTACGTGATGCGCGTACAGCGCGCCGACCTTAACGCTGTCAATCAAAGCTATAAAGACCTCATTGACCCTAACAAGTTTTTGATTGTGACAGTTGGCAGCGCCACGCAAGGCACAACAAAACCCGCTAAATAGCCCATGTTAAAGCTTAACACTTGCGCTAGGTTAAAAACGGCAGGGTGATGAGCTTGAGCTATGGCTTGCGCCCCATTTTCGAAAGCCTTGCGTATCAAGATGTACCGAGCCTGTCGGATACAAGCCAAGTCCAAAGCTATAGGCTTGCCCGTTGGACTGCCAAAACTGGCAAAGCCCATCAAAGGTACTTTCTATCGCCCATTTGTTGGCTTCGTTTTCAGGTATCCAAATATCAATTGCGCCATTGGTCATGTGCTTACTCTCGCCTGCACCGCCCGCACAATCATTCAATGCAGGGTTTCGATACACGGAGCGTATCACTGTCGAATACGGCAAATAACCTTGTTTTTGCAGTTGCTGAAGCATTTGCAGGGTGGGCACGATATTTTGCCATAGTGACGCAGGCGGCACTTCATACGGCTCAAAACCGCAGCGGCGCGCATCTCTGGCACTCGTGATTAACTGATCCATCGGCGGAATGGTGCCTAATTGGCTTTGCAAATAATTTTGATAAGCCAACACTTCTGATTGCTGATAGCTGTGGCTAGCCAGCCAATCCTTAAAATCTGCATCATTGGTATAGACAACGTTGCTATTGTATCGTGTGCTATTTTTGAGTGCGCGATAGTCTGTTGTAGGTCGGGTTGGGTTTTGACGATTTAGAATAAGACCGCGCATATTGTCAGTCTGTGTCACGGTGGGATTTTTAGGGTTTGGCTGGGTTTGATGAACGATGGTCGTAGTAGGTTTTCGGTTATCGACGGGTGTGACAGGATGATTACACGCGATAAGCAATGTCATTATCATCCCTGAGCCAACAATGCCTGTTAAAATCTTTGTTTTAGTGTTCTGAGTCTTGGTAATGTTGATATTCTTGGTATTGGCACTCTCGGGCTTGCCATACTTTACTGTTTGCGCGTTGTCTTCGATAATGGTTGGTTTATTTTTGGTCTTGTTTTGATGTGTCATGGACTGCCTATTCACGTTTCGTCAAAATGGAAAAACACCACGGACTTATGAGCAACTGTCAAAAAAGTAGGCTTAATATTCTTAGGTAACCATGCCTACTTGATAATTGTTTTTACTTAACTAATTTTCACTTAATAGTTATGTTCACTACATAATTAAGCTTAATTAATAGCTCACTTAATTTAATATAGTGACTTATTTCTACGAAACAAGTGTTATAAACTATTACATTATTAAGACTACCAAAATCACATTAAGCCATATAAACTATTGAGCCTATTTTTGTGTCTTTTTACAGACTTATTGTCACCGGGTTAATTTGATGTTTGGTGTGTATGGTAGATAAGATTGGACAGTACCGTTTTTCTAGGCAAGCTCATCACTTTGGTAATGACAGTCTACCCTCTTTTTGGCAGCGCGTGCATTTAGACCCTTGGTTATTGATGCTATTGTTTGTCACAGCTTTGTTTGGTTTAGCCATTTTATACAGTGCCTCTACTCAAGATATGGGAATGGTCATCCGTCAAACCATTAGTTTTACCATCGCGTTTGTGGTGATGATTGTCATGGCGCAAATCCCGCCCAGTCTTTACCGTGATTTTACCCCGTTTTTTTATGTGGGGGGCGTGGGGTTACTGATACTGGTCAAAATTATTGGTGAGGTGCGACTGGGTGCGCAGCGCTGGATTGATATTCCTGGGTTTGGTAGTGTGCAGCCGTCAGAATTTATGAAGCTTGGCATGCCGATGCTCACTGCTTGGTTTTTATCCAAACGCGACTTGCCGCCAAGTTTATCGACAGTGCTTATCACGCTGGTGGCGATTGGTATTCCAGTGCTGCTAATTGCTGAACAGCCCGACTTGGGTACTTCTTTATTGGTGGCGTCTAGTGGCTTATTTGTGCTGTTTTTATCGGGTTTACCTTGGTGGATGATTGGCTCTGCTGTGGCACTGTTTATTCCCTTTGTTTTTGTGGCTTGGGAATACCTGCTACACGACTACCAGCGCAGACGCGTCCTGACTTTGCTAGACCCTGAAAGCGATGCCTTGGGGGCTGGATGGAATATCATGCAATCAAAAACCGCGATTGGCTCAGGGGGACTCACAGGTAAAGGCTACTTGCAAGGCACACAATCTCATCTACACTTTTTACCAGAAGGTCACACCGATTTTATCATTGCGGCTTTTTCTGAGGAGTTTGGCTTAATCGGTGTCAGTTTACTGATGTTCCTGTATTTTTGTATTCTATGCCGTGCCTTATTTATCGCTTACTCCAATACTGCTGTCTATAGCAAATTACTCTCTGGCGCGATTGCCATGTCATTTTTTGTGTATGTGTTTGTGAATGCCGGCATGGTGGCAGGTATTTTGCCAGTTGTCGGCGTTCCTCTACCATTTATCAGCTACGGCGGTACCGCGTTAATTACTTTGATGGCAGGATTTGGTTTAGTAATGTCAATTGCCTCGCATAATGTTAAATAACTCTTAGACTATTTTCAAAAATTTTTCGTTTGTAAATAGGCTATTTATAAACAATTCTTTATGTAACTATTTATGTAAATAGGTATTTTTAAATGTAAAAAACGTAGAATGGTTAGCATAAAAGATATCTTTTTTATGAGTATTTTTAAATAATTATGATGGTAAAACTTAATAGTTTTACCGTTTATCTGTTTTTTTATACCTTTTATCTAAATAAATCGTGATTTTAACCGCGTAATTGCTTATTGTGGGTCATCAAGATTGAACAATTACATACCGAAACAAAGTAAAATTTGTAAACTAATTGTTAAATCTCATAAATTTTCGTGGTGACTTATAAGCAATTTGTATGAATGACATATAAAGGCTTATTGGCTCCCAAACATTAGGCGCTCATCGTAAAGAGCGATTGTTCAGAGGACATTATGTCAAAACGTCAATCGAATTTAGCTAACGTAGCGACGTTACTTTGCTTTTGTGGCGTAACGGCGCTTAGCTCAACTACCCAAGCAGCCACGAGCAATTTAGATCACGTACTTAATGAGTTAACCCGCCAGCACAACAATGCATCAGACTTAGTCAAATCCGCGCGTCAACCTCGCAACCTTGCCTTAGAAAGCCAACTTATCAGCCAAGACACTTCACAAGCTAGCAAAGATGCAGACGTGTTAGAGCGTCTTTCTGCCGTTGCATCTAATACGGTCAATCGTTTTAGCCAAACGGGTGTCGCCTCTTGGTATGGTCGTCAATTTCAAGGTCGTAAAACTGCTAGCGGCGATACTTTTGATTCCAATTCGTTGACGGCTGCCCATCGCTCATTGCCAATGAACTGTTATATCAAAGTGACCAACAAATCAAACGGCAAAAGCGTTGTGGTAAAAGTCAATGACCGCGGTCCATTCTCAAGCCACCGTGTCTTAGATTTATCGTATGCCGCCGCCAAACAAATTGGCTTAGCAAGCACGGGTACGGGCAACGTCGTTATTGAGCGTGTGGCAGGTCCAAACTAATGTTTAGCTAACTAGCAGCTTCTAGGTTACTAGCAGATTTTAGGTAAACTAGCAGCCTTTTAGCACAAAAAAAGCATGAAATTGATTCATGCTTTTTTAATTGCCTTAACAATACTACCGCGCTAAATACTTGGTCATATCTTCAATACCATGCAAGGTCATCGGGTACATATGACCTTGCATGATATCTTTGATTAAGCCGATGGTTTGCGTATATTGCCAGTAGCTTTGTGTCTCAGGGTTGAGCCATGCGACTTTATCAAAATGGTTAGTGATACGCTTTAGCCACGCCTGCCCTGTATCTTGGCTCATATACTCAACGCTGCCGCCAACAGATAACAACTCATAAGGCGACATTGCGGCATCCCCCACAAAAATCACCCGATAATCACTGCCGTATTTGTGTAGCACATCCAATGTGGGCACGGCACTGGCATTACGGCGGGCATTTTCTGTCCAAACATACTCATACACGCAGTTATGAAAATAAAAGAATTCAAGCGTCTTAAATTCGTTTTTAGCGGCAGTAAATAAGCGCTCACACGCTTCGATATAGCTATCCATGCTACCACCGATATCAAATAGCATGAGCACTTTGACACGATTGCGGCGTTCGGGACGCAGCTGCACATCGAGCATCCCCGTTTGCGCGGTTTTCTTGATGGTTGAGCCAATATCAAGCTCATCAGCCGCCCCATCACGGGCGAATTTACGCAGTTTTCGCAGTGCCATCTGCATGGAGCGGGTTTCTAACTGGTTATCCGTGTCCAAATCGCGGTATTTGCGCTGCTCCCACACCTTAACCGCGCTGCGTTTTCGGCTTTCACCCCCTACTCGTACACCTTCAGGATGGTCGCCATACGCACCAAAAGGCGATGAGCCGCCTGTGCCAACCCATTTGTTACCGCCTTGGTGTCGCTCTTTTTGTTCTTTTAGGCGTTCCTCTAGGGCTTTCATGAGTGCTTCAAGCGAACCATATTTTTTGAGTAGGCGCCGCTGGGCTTCGGTGAGATTGTTGGGGTCAAGCTTGAGCTCCAGCCATTCTTTGGGGATATCACCCAATTTTGCCATCAGCTCGTCAATGTCGAGTGTATCAATACCTTCAAAATAATCCGCCATGGCACGGTCAAATTTATCAAAGTATTTTTCGTCTTTGACCATACATAGGCGAATCAGCTCGTAGAATTGTTCACGGTCGGCAAACACAATGCCTGTTTCTAGCAAAGCATAAAGGTCTAGCAATTCACGGGTAGAAACTGGCACGCCATAAGTGCGTAAGGTGTAAAAAAGATTGATAAACACGTTTTTCTCTTGTAATGTGACAGAGTAATTAAATTTTTGCGATTAATTGGTCTAGTTATGTTGATTTATCATCATATTATAATGTGCAATTTGTCCTTGAGTTTCAAAAATCCTTCTGAAAATATCTAAATATTTCTCAACACTTTCATCATCTATTGCAACAAAAATATCATCATTAGTAAAATGAGAGCCATCATTAATCCAAGAACATAAAGAGTTACATAATATTTGGTCTTTACCAATAAACTTTTCACTTAGGCTGTCTAAATTAATACCACCTAGAATTTTGAAATAATTTTCCAAAATTTTACGTAAAATATTTTGAATAGTTGCTGAACTATATTGTTTTTCTCTAATATTCTGCCAAAGCAACTCGTATGAAGTCTTGATTGGGATATCTTCATATTTTGTAATTGAAGAAGACTTATCAATTTTTCTCACAATATGATAACTTGGTTTTTTTGGATAATTTGTTTTATTGAATTTTTTAATAAAAGTAATTTCTTTGTAGAAATAAACATTGTGTGTAAGAATAATTAATTGTTTTAAATTACTAGTAGTAGTATCCATATCAACATATAATTGACGAATTAAATTGCTAACAATGAATAGAACATCATTATCTAAACTTGAGATAGGGTCATCAATTACGATAACACAATTCTGATTAATGCCACTCTGAGTATGACTACCTTTAATTAACTGATAAAAATACAGAAACGTAATGAAAGTTTTTTCACCTTCACTCAATGTTTCAGACGCACTTACTCCGTTTTCACGGATAATTCTATAATTTTTCTCATCTTCCGTTGTTTTTAATGAAAAACTTGTAAAACCAAATGACTTTAGTAACCGATTAATGGCATCTGCAGTAGGTTTAATACTAGTAATTTCTCTTTCCAATTTATTTAACAAAGTGTTTTGCTCTGACATTCTCTGCTGTTCATTACTCAAAGCTACAGTTAAGCCATTAATAGCTTGGTTTATAGAACTAGTTTCAGAGTAATAACGCTCAATATCAAGCTTCATCTCTTGGATTAAAAAATCCCAAAATAAATTGGTTAGATTATCTTTTTCTTGTTCGATATTATTGATAATACTATTGTGGCTATCTATTTCTTGATTAGCATAATTAATCACTTCATTGATTTCTTTTATAATATCAATCACACTCTCAAGTGAGATTGATATACTTGGTTGTAATTTCTTATTATTTAGCTCAGTAATATTTTTATCAAAAATATAATCTAGCTTATTAAGTCTTATTTCTATTTCTTGATTATTTAAAAAAGGGGAATTAAGTGACTGAATATCATTTTTTAGTTGTTGATAGGAATTATTATAGCTATTAATTAAGCTCTCCAACGCAGAAATATCTTGTTCAAATGTTTTGTCAAAATATTTTTTTAATTTCTCATCTAAATCATTACTAATTTGTTGCTGACAAAAAGGGCATTGATTATTCGATTGTGCAAGATAATATTGTCCTTGCTTCACCCAATCACTATTATTTAATTCTTGGATTAGATTGGATATAGCAACATCTTGGCTACCAATAATTTTCTTGGGTAAAATAGGATTTTGCTCATGCCTAGAAAAATCAATATTAATAACGGATATTCGAGCTATTAATCGCCTATCAGAATTAAAAATAGATTTATACTGGCTTTTTAATTCATCAATATTAATAGGTTTAGAATTACTTTTTCTAGCTTGAAATTCACTTTTAACTTTTTCTTTAAATTTCTGTTTACTATTTCTATATCCAGTTAGTATGTTTTTAAAACTATCATCATATTTATCTTCTGTTTTCCAAAAAACCTCAAGAAATTCGCTTTCTTTTTGATCTAATTCAATGCGTTTTTCACTAAGCAAAGAATTTTTACTAGCGATTTTTAAGTTAATTTTGTCAATTTCAGCTTTTGCATCAGCGATTTGTTTTTCTATTTCAACTCGATTTTCACCAAGTGTGAATACACCTTTAACAATTTCAGATTGAGAAAAGTTATCACGTACAAAGTCACTATTATATACGATAGTTTTAAGTGGAATTCCACTTTGCCAATTTATTGTGCAATATGAATAGCTTGAAGGGGTGGCAATAATTCTACTAATTGTAGTTTTGCCACTACCATTTGCTCCATAAACAAAGTTAGATTTTGATAATTCCAAAATAGTTGAATTTGTATAACTTGCAACGTTAGATATTTGAATTTTTTCAATCATTATGTATTCCTAAAAAATCCATCCATAATTGTCTAATCTTTATCTTTACATCTTTGTCCTTTTTCAATCAAATTTAGCGATTTAACCGCAGCATAAACCCCAACTTTTCAAGCAAACTGACATCACTTTCATTCTTTAACAATGCCCCCACCATCGGCGGCAGACTCTCGGTCGGATGGCTTAACTGTGCCACCGCCTTGCCTTCGCCCTCACCCAACTCATCCGCCATCAGCAAACGTATCCAATCTACCAACTCAGAGGTGGATGGCGGTTTTTTTAAGCCTTTGACTTCACGCAGACCGTAGAACACCTTGAGTGCTTCATCCACCAAGTCTGCTTGTAGATTGGGGAAATGCACATCCACAATTTCACGCATGGTTGCTTGGTCAGGAAAATCAATATAATGGAAAAAGCAACGACGCAAGAAGGCATCAGGCAGTTCTTTTTCATTGTTTGACGTGATAATGACAACGGGACGATGATCGGCGGTAATCGTTTCGCCAGTTTCATACACATAAAATGACATTTTATCGAGCTCATGTAGCAAGTCGTTAGGGAACTCAATATCCGCTTTATCAATCTCATCAATGAGCAGTACCACACGCTCAGGACTGGTAAATGCTTGCCATAGCTTGCCTGCCTTGATGTAGTTAGCAATATCATACACGCGGTCATCGCCCAATTGACTATCCCGCAGGCGTGATACCGCATCGTACTCATACAAGCCTTGTTCAGCTTTGGTGGTTGATTTGATGTGCCAAGTTAACAGTGGCATATCTAAACTTTTTGCCACTTCTTCAGCCAGTAGCGTTTTACCCGTGCCAGGTTCCCCTTTGATGAGTAACGGTTTTTGCAATTGAATCGCAGCGTTGACGGCAAGTTTTAGGTTGTCAGTGGCGATATAACTATCGGTGCTTGCAAAACTGCTTTGGGTTGCGCTGTTTTGGATGGCAGCATTTTGCTGATGGTCAGACATAAAAAAACCTATGATAATCGTCAAAAATGAGTTTCAGACTATCATAAGTTTTAGGGAAAGTTAAGCTATAAGTAAAAGGTTAAGCTGTAAAAGATTAAGCTATAAAAAGTTAAGCGGTTACAGCTTGCTGGCTTATCACTATCATAGCTTAGCGGCTAGGCTGGCTGATATTGGCGTTATTTAACGCATGTTTTTTGTTGGTTTTATCGATACCCATTCGAATAATTTGCCAAATAAAACCCAAAATACAGCCCACTGTAATCACAACCATAATTGGTAGCAACCCATTAAAGATAATTGCTGGATCTTTGAGTAAAATCCCATACACCACGGAAATACTCGCTGGTGCGATGTCAGGCGGGGTGCCAAGGGAAGTGGTGGGCGTGAGCAAAATCGCAAATAGAATAATCCAACTCAAGCCTGCAAGCGTTTTTGGCAAAATCCGTACCACTAAAATCCAAAGCAGTAATACGACAATGGAAGATCCCACATAAGCATATAAGGGTAATTTGTCTGGCGGCACACCTTGAACCAGCTGCGCCCACCAAATGATGATTTCGCCTAGCACATTACCGATTTGGTCGAGTGATAAAAATGCAAACATAATTTTGCCTTGCCAAAAATAGATAGCTTATTTTAGCATGATTCAAATCATTTGGTTAAAGTTTTGCTATTGCCACTTGCTCTGCTGCGCTTCTGCCATATTCAATTTTGCTTGGCGTAACAACACGTCTTCAGGCGGCATCTGCACAAAATACCCTTGGCTTTGTAATTTTTCTAACACTTCTGCTTTATTGACCCGTGCAAGCTTTGGCGTATTTGCCAAATCCAAATGCATCACAAAGGTTTCGCGTCCAATCGCTTGGCGAAAATCCTTGGGTAACACCGATAGCCAATCACGAATCTCGTCAGTGTCATTGGGATAATTTGGACGAGCAATGTACACATACAGGTCATCTTTTTTGCTAAATTTATAAATATCGCAATGCATCATACAACTCTATTATTACTGTAAAATTTAAAGTGCCTCTATCATACCATAAAATAGTATGTCTGGAATTGCACCCCTTTTGCTATTAGCCCTGTTTACTATTAATCTAGGCATTTCACATGTTAGCCCATAAAAAAAGAGCAACTAGGGCAATTGCTCTTTTGGTGATAAAAGCTACTGATAAATTTGCGCTTTATAAAAGCTAATTAATGATGCTCAGTATCGGCAATCTGCGCTTGTGCCAACGCAGACAATGCGGCTTTTAACATTGCTGATACGGTGCTTGAGCAAGTGCCGATACCTGAATAAATCTCACCTTCAATATTCAACTGTAAGTAAGCAACGGCATTGGCATCACTGTTATTTTGGGTGAGCGGGCTTTGACTTTCAACCGTTAATGCATGCTCTGCATAGTTGATAACGTGAATATTTTTGTTCAATTTGGCAGAGATGGCATTGATAAAGGCAGACAACGGACCATTGCCATTACCAACAACGTCTATGATGTCATCTCCCATGCGTACAGAGCCTGAAAAGCTCACTGAGCCAGCGGTGTTTTTGATTTCATAATCTTGCAACGCCAAAGTAGATTGGTTCAAATAGGTGTCTTCAAACACGCTAATGACATCATCTGATGTCAATTCTGTCTGACGGCTTTCGGCTTCTTGCTGAATGACACGGCTAAAGTCAATCTGCGTCCAGCGCGGCAAATGAAAACCAAAGTCACGTTGCAAGATATAAGCAACACCGCCTTTCCCTGACTGGCTATTGATACGCACGACATCCTGATAGCCGCGTCCGATATGAGCAGGGTCAATCGGCAAGTACGCCACATCCCATAAGCCTTGGGTGGTTTCGGCATTTTTCTCGTTATAATCTAACGATTTTTTGATGGCATCTTGGTGCGAGCCACTAAAAGCGGTAAATACCAATTCGCCCACATAAGGATGGCGTGGATGAATCGGTAACTGATTGCACTCACTCACCACTTGGGCGATTTCGCTCATATTACTAAAATCAAGCTGTGGGTCTACCCCTTGGCTGTACATATTCATCGCCATAACCATAATGTCCATGTTGCCTGTGCGCTCGCCATTGCCAAAAAGCGTGCCTTCAATACGGTCAGCCCCTGCCATCAAACCCAACTCACTGGCAGCCACGGCACAGCCACGGTCATTGTGGGTGTGAAGGCTCACAATCACATGCTCACGCATGGGTAAGTTTTGGCAAAAATATTCAATCTGATCGGCATAAATATTGGGCGTTGAGCTCTCTACTGTTGATGGCAAGTTAAAGATTACTTTTTGACCTAAGTCAGGGCGCCAAACTTTACACACCTCATCACAGATTTTGACCGAAAAATCGACCTCGGTTTGCGAGAAACTTTCAGGGGAATATTCAAAAATCCATTCGGTTTCAGGGTATTCTTTCGCCAAATCACGCAACAATGTCGCGCCTTCAACCGCAATCGCAATAATGTCATCATAATCTTTTTGATACACTTTCTCGCGTTGCACTTTTGAGGTTGAGTTATACACGTGGACGATGGCACGTTTGGCACCCTTTAACGACTCAAAGGTACGGCGAATCAAATGTTCGCGCGCCTGCACCAATACCTGCAAGGTCACATCGTCGGGTACGTGTCCGCCTTCGATTAATTTGCGGGTAAAGTCATACTCAACTTGCGCCGCTGATGGAAAACCAATCTCAATTTCTTTAAAACCCACTTGCACCAACAAATCAAAAAAGCGCATTTTTTGTTCAATGCTCATCGGCTCAATCAAGGCTTGGTTACCATCTCGCAAATCCACCGACGTCCATATGGGCGCTTTGGTGATGGTTTTATCGGGCCAAGTACGCTGGGTCATCTTTGGTGCAAACGCAAAGGGTTGGTATTTTTTATGATTAAAAGCCGCGTTTTTGGGTTGTATTGACATGCTAATGCTCCACACTTAATTTTACTTAAAATTCTATGATGAAATTATACCCATTTTTTTGTAGTTGAAGTAACTAAATTTTGCTATAAAATACATAGAATTTGATATTTATGGCTACTATAATTATATTGTTTAGTTAAAATCACTAATATTAAGAATTTACCATGGCTTCATTAGATAAAATAGACAGACAAATTTTAGCGCTATTACGAGAAAATGCGCGCATGAGTAACCTTGAATTGGCAGAAAGCGTAAACTTAAGCCCTACTCCCTGTGCGCGCAGAGTCAAACAATTAGAAGATGCCGGTGTTATCACCGGTTATAGTGTCACCACCGACCCTAGAAAATTAGGTTATCAACTGTCAGTCTATATTGCCATTAGCATGGATAAACATACAGCAGAACGCTTTAGCAATTTTGAAAAAAAACTACGAGAATTTCCTGAAGTGGTCAGCTGTAGTATTGTGACAGGGCGCAGTGAAGACTATCTTATCAAAGCTTTGGTCAAAGATATGGCGCATTATGAAGAATTTTTATTGCATCGTCTAAACCGTATTGAAGGTATCGCACAAGTACATACCAGTTTTGAATTACGAGAGGTATTCTCTCTTCCCATTATCACAGATACTATATGATGCTGTATTTAGCGTATAAAAAAAGATACCCACGAAGGAGTATCTTTTTTAGTAATTGACTGAAGTTAGAAACGGTAAGTTGCACCGATTTTAGCGATTGGGTACCATTTTGAATAATTTGAATCATCCAAATCTTGTTGTAAATCAGATTTTAAACGATTATTGTCAAATTTTGCAATTT
The DNA here is from genome assembly GCF_045370505.1 of Moraxella sp. 179-F 1C4 NHS. NCBI lineage: Bacteria > Pseudomonadati > Pseudomonadota > Gammaproteobacteria > Moraxellales > Moraxellaceae > Moraxella > Moraxella sp. 179-F 1C4 NHS. The sequence goes on from NZ_JBIQEC010000020.1 coordinate 39,239, forward strand.
CTTCACCATTGGCATTTAGAACTCGTGTGTTAGCATCAGTAACTTTTAAGCCACCAGTATAAGCTGCACCGATTTCGCCAAATACACCAAAGTTATTAGTGATATTAGGACGGAAACCAATAGTTAAGTATGGGTTCATAGTGTTTTTGTTTTCAGCTGACGCTTCAATGTTACCATAGTAAGAGTTACCATTGATGTTAACTGGTTTGGTTTCAGTCGCTTGTTTTTTCAAGGTGATTTCGTTATCACCAAAAATGGTACCAACACCTACAGTAAACCAATTTCCAGCTGGACGTAAATTTACACCAATATACGGGTTGCTTGAATCTGTTTCTAAGTCATATTCAACATCTTCAATTTCGATGGTGTCTTTTAAATCACCAATATCGCCGCCAGCCCAACCAACTACAAGCTCAGTTTTATCATTTAAACCCCAACCAATATTGGCACCATAACCTAAGGTACCGACTTCGGCACTGATAGCAGCAGGATGTGTTACGGTATCAAAAAACGTTCTAGTACCAGTAACCAATTGAGTTGTTGTGTTTTTTACTACACCTAAGTTTGGATCGTAGGTGGTAGTAGATACGGCGACAGGCTGTGCAACAATTTGTTGATCAACAACGACAGTTTCAGCAAAAGCAGAAGTTGCGATTAAAGCAGCAGGAATAGCAGCTAATTTCAAAACTTTCATATAAATCTCCTAAGGACAAGATAAAGTAAATTTACCATTTCTCTTAAAAATCTAAAAGACTTTCAAGCGATGAATGACATATAAAGAAAAGTAAATTAGTTGACATATTTTGTTACGTTTCTCTTAGGTATATTAAAACGTAATTTTTCAGCAATGTCTTTTAATTTTGTATAACTTTTCTATATGTTTATGTAATTACATAGGATGAAGTGTAATATTTTATCAAAAATGTTGCTTTTTTAAAAGACTTAAGTTGATGTTGCAATTAAGAGAATGACTTTTATGTTAATTTTTTTTACAATACGCCTATCGAGAGATGCTGCAGCTTAAGGTTCGCTTAATTTATATTTGCTTGCCTGTGCTAGGCTCGTTTTTTGTGTTTTAACCCAAATAAATCCAAAATAAATAACGGCATCTGCGTTTTTACTTTAACTTTTTTTACCGGTTTTAAGGAGTGGACGCAGTGTCCCTGTCTATCAATTCTACTGATTCAAATTTTTCTGATTACAAAGTTGCCGATATTAGCCTTGCCGACTACGGTCGCAAAGAAATCAAACTGGCTGAAACTGAAATGCCTGCTTTGATGGGCTTACGCCAACGCTACCAAGCCGAGCAGCCTTTAAAAGGCGCCAAGATTGTGGGCTGTATCCACATGACCATCCAAACTGCTGTCCTCATTGAAACGCTCGTGGCGCTGGGTGCAGAAGTACGCTGGACTTCTTGTAATATTTTTTCAACCCAAGACCATGCCGCTGCCGCCATCGCAGCAGCCGGTATTCCTGTATTTGCTTGGAAAGGCGAAACTGAGGAAGAATACGAATGGTGTCTTCGCCAGCAGATTTTTGAAGGCGGTGAAGCCACAGGCAAGCTGTGGGATGCCAATATTATTTTAGATGATGGCGGCGACTTGACGGCGCTGATTCATAACGACTACCCGCAAATGCTCGACAACATTCACGGTATCTCAGAAGAGACAACAACAGGGGTGCATCGTCTAATTGAAATGCTCAATGCAGGCACGCTAAAAGTACCCGCCATTAATGTCAATGACGCAGTGACCAAATCAAAAAATGACAACAAATATGGCTGTCGTCATAGCCTAAACGATGCCATCAAACGTGGTACCGATATGCTGTTAGCGGGTCGTCGTGCACTTGTTATCGGTTATGGCGATGTGGGTAAAGGTTCTGCGCAAAGCCTACGTCAAGAAGGCATGGTAGTACGAGTGACGGAAGCCGATCCAATTTGTGGTATGCAAGCTTGTATGGATGGCTATGAATTGGTCTCGCCATTTGTGGAAGGTGACCCTGCCAAAGGCGTCAACAAAACCCTTATGCAAGATACTGACTTGGTGGTCACTACCACTGGTAACTACCATGTCTGTAATAGCGATATGCTAAAAGCCTTAAAAGCCACCGCAGTGGTTTGTAATATTGGTCACTTTGATACTGAGATTGATACCCAGTTTATGCGTGACAACTGGAAATGGGTGGAAGTGAAGCCTCAAGTACACCAAGTCTATCGATCAGAAGATGAAAACGATTACTTGCTTTTATTGTCGGAAGGTCGTTTGGTCAATTTGGGTAATGCCACAGGTCATCCATCACGTATTATGGATGGTTCTTTTGCCAATCAAGTATTGGCGCAAATGCATTTATTTAAAGAAAAATTTGCTGATTTGCCTGCGGACAAAAAAGCGGACAATTTATATGTCAAAGTGTTGCCAAAAAAACTCGATGAGGAAGTGGCAGCAGCCATGGTCGCAGGCTTTAACGGGGTACTGACTAAATTGACGCAGCAACAAGCCGATTATATCGGTGTGCCAGTTGACGGTCCATTCAAACCTGATAGCTATAAATACTAACAGCTAAAAATACTATTTGTTAAAGGTTCAATCGAAGTCATGCCAATGGGCATGACTTTTTTATGCAGTTTAACTCAATATTTATGCCAAAAAATTCAATTTTTTTATTATTTTACCCGTTATAATGGTGGTATTTTTTATCATTTTGGATACTTTCATGACCACCATGACAACACCGTTTTCTTTTGAGTTTTTCCCCACCAAGACCGATGACGGTCAAACCAAATTATTGGCAACCTTTGATGAATTAAATGCTTTAAAACCTCAATATTTTAGCGTCACGTATGGCGCAGGTGGCTCAACCCGTGAGCGCACCTTAGGTATCGTTAAGGCACTGAGTGAAAAAAGTGACACACCTATCACCCCGCATTTATCCTGTATTGGCGATGATAAAGCCAAAATTGGCGAGTTATTGGATTATTATAAATCGTTAGGCATTAATCGCTTGGTGGCGCTGCGCGGTGATTTGCCATCGGGTATGGTGGGTCTTGGCGAGCTGCCGTTTGCTGTCGATTTGGTTAAATACATACGTGAGCATAGCGGTGATTATTTTCGTATCAAAGTGGCTGCTTATCCAGAAATGCACCCGCAAGCCAAAAGCTTTGATGCCGATATCCAAAACTTGCTCAATAAATACCGCGCAGGTGCGACTGAAGCGATTACCCAGTTTTTCTACAACGCTGACAGCTATCTTTATCTGCGTGATGCCCTTGCCAAAAAAGGGGTGACTCAAGATGAGTTTCCAATTATCGCAGGCATTATGCCCATCACCAATGCGTCAAATTTGATTCGGTTTGCCGATGGCTGTGGGGCAGATATTCCACGTTTTATCCGTAAACAGCTTGCAGACTATGGCGATGACAAAAAAGCCATTCGTCAATTTGGGTTTGAAGTGATGGTCAATCTCTGTGAGCGTTTGATTGCCGAAGGCGTGCCGTCAATGCATTTTTACAGCATGAACCAAGTCAGCCCAAATAAACAATTGATTGAAGCGCTTGGATTGGTTTAATTGGGGATAGACCTTACCCACTATCTGGCAGTAAACCTGCCACTAAACAAAAAAATGATAATGGCGAGGTTAAACTCTCTGTTTAACCTCGTAAAATTGGGGCATCGCAAAATAACGCTTATCTTAAACAATTTATCTGGAACAGTTTATCTTGAGCAGTTACTGTTCGATAAAATTTTATAGTGCCATTGCCCTGATGGTCAGATGCTTACCCAATTATGCTTACCTAGTTAAATGTCGTTATGCATTAGATTTGCGCCAGTATTTTAACTTTGAAGTGTGACCAATCCCCACATTAAAGGTGTTGGTAGGATCTAGCTTTCGATAAAAATTGGCTAATGCAGGCTTAGCAACATATAAATGACCCACATTGTGTTCTGCGGGATATTCTGCCCTACGCTCGTCTAGCAGCTGCCACATCTGATGCTCAATATCCAGTGGATTAGTGCCTTTTTTGACAATGTAATCTTGGTGAAATACATGACAAAAAAAGTGCCCATAATATAATTTATGCAACATATGTTGTTCGAGATCTGCAGGGATTTTTTCTACCCATTCTCTATCGTTACGTCGTAACGCAATATCCAATGCCACAATATCCTCAACCTCTGCTCGGTGGGTATCACGATATCGTATCGCCGCCCCAGCAACAGCAAAACGGTGTAAGAAAGCTTTGCGACCTTCTTCCTCCGTACAGGCAAAATACGAGCCAGTAGAATGAACGGCAAAATACTCATTTAAAAACTGCTGTGTCTGTTCTGCGCTTTGCTCATCTACTCGTAGAATCAAATGATGCTCAAAACGCTGATGAAACGCTAGCATGCGCCGCGGTAAATGACTGGGTAAGAAAAAAGTGATAGCTTGTAAAATTTGATCAGTCAACCCCCGTATCTTGATTTTTTCCAACCATCCGTCAATGCGATCTTTGAGGGCTAATGCTCTGGGTATATTAACCGTGCCAAAACGCTCAATAAACAAGAAAGTATCTTTGCCATACTTTGCGCCAATACTAAAGGCATCCCGATGAATATATTCTCCAGCAATCGGCAAGCTGGGTAACGATGTCAGCAAATAACGACGTATGGCCGTTAAGTCATCATGATCATTTGAGCCAATATAAAAAACCCTACTCTCAACTTTTTCAAAGGTGTCGAGTCTTACCGCAAACACACAGACTTTACCCGCTGAACCCGATGCTTCGTATAATCGTGTCGGATCTGCATTGAATCTAGCAGGACTGTCTGCATCGACTTGCTTAACGTCATGGGCATAACGATTGTCTGATGCCAGCTGGCTGGTTTGGGTAGTTACCTGACCCATTTCATAGTCTTGTGTTTGAAGTCTGGTGAGTATTTCTTCGGCGGTGGTGCCTAAATCAATACCTAGATGGTTAATCAATTCTAATTCACCCGATTCATTAACACGGGCATACAACGCCATTTCAGTATAAGCAGGTCCACGACGTACCAGCGCGCCCCCTGAGTTGTTGCAGACCCCACCTAAAACTGAAGCGCCAATACATGACGACCCAATCACAGAATGCGGTTCACGATTATAAGGCTTTAAAGTACGCTCAAGATTATCTAAAGTAGCGCCTGGTAAACACACGACTTGTTTGCCATCTAAAATCACTTGAATGCCTTGTAGACGCCGAGTACTCATAATGATGACTGGACGATCGTAGTCATCCCCATAAGGGGTAGAGCCGCCTGTCAATCCTGTGTTGGCAGCTTGCATAATTACCACACAATCTGCCTCAATAATGGTTTGTAGTGCCTGCCATTGTTCAAGTAAGGTACCTGGACATACCACAGCCAACACTTTTCCCTCACCAAAACGTATGCCTTGTCGATAATGACGGGTATCTTGTTCATCGATGAGTACATAAGACTTCCCGACGATCTTCGTTAATTTATCGACTGTCGGCTTATACTGTTTTAACATGATAAATATCCTTATTGATTAAATGAGTCATGAGGTTTTATTGGCGATTGTATTGACTTGTTGATAGTTGAACCGGTCTGGTTTTATCAAAGATAGGATTGTGTTCGATAGTATGGCTGCGCATAGCGTTAACATGGTCAAGTGTGCGTCTACCATCGGTGGCTCGATTATAGATGCGGTTATCGCTGATTTGTGCTATTAGATTTTTTATTAGGAGATTTTTTGCTACCAGATTTTTTGCTAGATGAGGCTTGGCATATTGACTGGGTGGATAGTTTACTTGGGTTACCCGTAAGTATTGGCAGTGGTCTAAGCGAGTGATGGGTTTTTGTTTCATCCCTGTATGCTACTATATTTTAATCAATTTACGCAAAAATTTATGCGCTTTGTATCAGCGCTCAATGTAAAAGGAGACTATTAAAGTCCCCTTTTTTACTGCTGTGAGTCTGTTTTAGTTTGATGTTACATGATTACATGGCAGCTGCGAAGATTGCTACGACCTGTTCATGATTTGCCTTACGTGGGTTAGTAAGCATACAAGCATCGTTTTGGGCATTGGTTGCCATGATGGCAAGGTCTTCTTGTTTAACACCAAGTTCAGTAAGTCCTGTAGGAATACCTACCGATTGGGACAGCTCACGAATTGCATTGATGCCTGCTTTACCTGCTTCTGCTCGAGTCATGTCTTTGATGTCGATGCCCATAAATTGTGCAATATCTGCATAACGCTCAGGTGTCGAGATGAGGTTAAATTCACAGACGTGCGGTAACAAAATCGCATTACAGACACCGTGCGGCAGATTGTATAGTTAAAGAAATATAGAAGTGCTACAATAACAAAATGGCATACTCAACCGACTACCGACAAATGATACTGGACA
>NZ_JBIQEC010000021.1:0-41453 GCF_045370505.1 Moraxella sp. 179-F 1C4 NHS
GAAATGAACGTAGAGCTAATCCACCCAATCGCAATGGACCAAGGCTTACGCTTTGCAATCCGTGAAGGTGGCCGTACTGTAGGTGCGGGTGTTGTTGCTAAAGTTAACGACTAATCGTTAATAAGCATACAAAAGAGTCACTTCGGTGGCTCTTTTTTTATGGAAATAAATTATGACTGCTATACAGATATATAAGTTAGATAAAACGAGTACACAAGATAATACTTCGCAGCAAGTACTGACGCAGCTGGCACAAATTGAATGCGAGCTATTTGTCCACGATGCTTGGTCGGCTGCGCAAATCAATTCACTGCTCGCGCAGCCATTTAACCATATAATTTATGCGACAGACGAGTTGAATCAGCAATTGATTGGCTATTGCATTTACAGCCACATATTTGAAGATAGTGAAATTTTAAAAATTGGAACTTGTCGCGAATATCAAAAGCAAGGTATTGCAAGCCAATTGCTAACGGCTATGGCGCAAATGAGCCAAGCAACGGGTGCCGAGCGGATGCTGCTAGAGGTAAGAGAAGATAATCATGCTGCCATTGCATTTTATCAAAAACATGGATTTGAACAGATTGCCATTCGCAAAAATTACTACGATAATCATGACATGACCAAAACCCATGCGTTAATTATGCAGCACAAATTCAATGCTAAATTAAACGCTAAGTAGTATTCCACATGTTTAGGTAATGTGCTTTTATCGCCTGTTGAAGCAGTGGCTCAACTTGCGCGGCTGTGACAGCCTCATCGAAGCGATGCCACTGTTGATTGATTAATAACTCACTGGGATAAAAACGCGACTTATACGCCATCTTATCCGAATCTGGTACCCAAAAACCTAAATATAAATAAGGTAATCCAAGACGTTTAACATAGTCAATTTGGGTAAGTATCGCAAGGGTGCCTAAGCTATTTATGGTTGCATCGGGATCATAGAAAGTATAGACCGCGGATATGCCGTCATCTAATTGGTCGCAAACTGCCACCATGACTAATTCATCGTGAAGCCAAAACTCCATAAAAAATGACTGGGTAAAGCTATATTGTAGAAACTGTTTAAACCCTTGTAAATTGGGTGGATACATATCGCCATCACTATGGCGAGCGCAGATATAGCGAGCATATAGCATAAAATGCGATTCATCGGCATCATCACAAGCTGTAATTACCACATCCATCTCGTGCGATTTTTGCCATAGTTTGCGCTGGGTACGATTGGGTTCAAACTCGTTAACTACTACACGCGTAGAGATACAGCGTTGACAATGAAAGCATACAGGGCGATATAAATGTTGTCCACTACGCCGATACCCGAGCCGAGAGAACTGAGAAAAAATAGGCGTATCTAAACGTTCATCCTTTGCTAATTCAATCAGTTCTAAACGTGCTGCACGATCGGGCAAATAACTACATTGATGTAGCGGCGTCAATTGGCTGGTCAATGCTAGACTGGTAGGGGAGTGGGGTGGTTTTAACGTCATTGGTGCTTTTAAATACCCTTAACTTACCTAAGCTTGCATAGTTGGAGGTAGGTAATAAGTCATCAAATCCTCATTTAACAGTTGATTAAGTGGCAATTTTTGACCGCAAATCGATGACCAATCAATACTCGGTAGCGATAATTGTTGCGCGAGCTTATCTAAAAATTCCGCTCTGGGTAGGATGGATGCCCCTAAACGCAGCAAATGTGGGTTAGGCAACTGACAGTCCACCCAAGCAAATTGGGAATGCGCACACAGCTGCATTAACACAAAAAAAGCCGCTTTAGACGCATCTGTCACTCGGTGAAACATACTTTCACCAAAAAATGCTTGTCCTAGCTTTAGCCCATAGAGACCACCAATCAGCTCATCATCATCCCAAATCTCGACACTGTAAGCCACTTGCTCGGCATGTAGCGCCGTATACGCTTCAATCATAGCGGGACTGATCCAAGTGGCTGATGTAGAAGCTTGGGCATAGGCACGGGTGTCGGCACAGGCGGCAATGACCTCAGCAAAGGCAAGGTTGAGGGAAAACGTCCAACCTGCATTTTTGATTCGCCGTTTTAGGGTTTTACTGGCGCAAAAATCGCTAGGATAAATAATACAGCGCGGGTCAGGCGACCACCAAGCGATGGGCTCGCCTTCATTAAACCAAGGAAACATGCCTTGGCGATAAGCACACACTAAGGTATCAGCCGCCAAATCACCTCCCAGCGCAATTAACCCTTCACCGTCAGGGTCTGCCGCCATCGGGTCGGGGAATTGATAACGGCAAACGAAAGGGCGTTGTAAGGGGTGGTGATTTGGCAATGGCATCGTTCAAGACATTAGCTAAACAGCAGAGGTGTTGGCTGATACCGTGGTATCGGCATTCGCTAGATTGACGATATCTAAATATTTTTCTGCATCCAATGCCGCCATACAACCCGTGCCTGCCGAGGTAATCGCTTGGCGATAGATATGGTCTGCCACATCCCCACAGGCAAACACGCCTTCGACACTTGTCGCTGTCGCATTGCCATCTAGACCGCTTTTGACCACGATATAACCATTATTCATCTCAAGCTGATCTTGGAAAATATCGGTGTTGGGTTTGTGCCCAATCGCCACGAACATACCAGGGGCGTTGATGGTTTTGGTAGACTTGTCTTGCAGGTTTTCAATTACCACACCCGTCACGCCTGCGTCATCACCCACCACTTCTTTGACTTGGCTGTTCCATTCGATGGTCACATTGCCATTTTTTTGCTTTTCAAATAATTGGTCTTGCAGAATTTTTTCTGATTTTAATTTATCACGTCGATGCACTAGAGTGACGTGGCTTGCGATGTTTGATAGATACAAGGCTTCTTCAACCGCTGTGTTGCCACCGCCAATCACCACCACAGGTTTACCGCGATAGAAGAACCCATCACAGGTCGCACAGGCAGAAACGCCAAGCCCCATAAATTTTTGTTCAGAGGCGAGACCCAAGTATTGCGCTGATGCCCCTGTCGCTACAATGAGTGCGTCACACGTGTAAGTGGCGCTATTGCCCACTAAGGTGAAGGGTCGCTGAGTTAGGTTCACTTGGTTGATATGGTCATACACCAATTGGGTGCCAAAACGCTCGGCATGGGCTTGCATGCGTACCATCAAGTCAGGTCCCGTCAAGCCTTGTGGATCGCCAGGCCAGTTATCAACTTCAGTGGTGGTAGTCAACTGCCCGCCAGTCTGCATACCCGTGATAATGACCGGTTTTAAATTGGCGCGCGCTGCATACACGGCGGCAGAATAACCCGCTGGACCTGAACCCAAAATAATAAGCTGGTGATGGATAATTTCTGACATACGTCTTTCCTAACAATCGCTGAATAATAAACTAAATAAAACATGCTAATTTTTGATTCATAAGTAAGATAGGGGCTAACATCGAAAATAGCAAGTAAATGTTATTTTTATAACAGATTCAGCGGGCAATCAAAGCTCAATCAACGCTCAAAAATAGCGTTAGCTTGTTATCAAAAAATACCCTACTATCCGGCTTTGTTGGCTCAAACCGCATTTGTCATAGGGCTTGAATTGGCTGATTTAACAAAGCAATTTTTCGCAAAAAAAGCTCAGCAACTCACCACTGAGATTTGATATGATAGTCGATTAAAAGGGTGATTTTAATCAACGTTTTTCCCAAAATCATTGTTTTTTCACAATCATTATCAGTCAGTCATGGCGCAGCAAAGCGTTGGCTTACGGCTTATCCAAAGCAGGTTCAAATTCAAAGGTAAATTGCGTTGTCTTATTATATTCGTCAAAGTGTGCTTACGATTATCTGGCTAATCGTGGCATTGTTGTTAGTCATGTCCCTCATCAGTTATTCTGCCAATGATCCTAGTTGGTCGCATATCAGTAGTGCGGCAAATGAAGTCAGTAATTTGGCAGGCACGGGTGGTGCGTGGCTAGCTGATATTTTGTATGCGTTTTTGGGCGCGGCAAGCTGGTGGCTCATCGTTATTGCCTGTTATGAAGCTTGGAATGTATGGCGCCATGACGTAGAGCCTAATGGCTTGTTACGTTTTTTGGGTTATATCTTTTTAATCATTGCCACCGCAGGGCTGACAGGCGTGTTGTCGTTTGGCTGGTTAGCGCAAGGCATGATCGGGCAAATCGTGGGCAACGGGCTTAGTAGTTTATTAACCTACTGGGGGACTTTGCTGTTTTTATTGGTGTTTATTGCGATCACCGTGACGTTTACCTTTGATTTACATTGGCATGAGATTTTATCGGGTCAAGCTATTCGCAGCCGCCTACACGCTGAAGCCGCAGATGAAGAAGAAACCAATACTGAATTCAAAGCGACTGCTCAAGAAGCAAGCCAAGCAAAACCAAACGACACCGCACAACTGCCTTTGCCTTTAGCCTCCCATGACGCAGAGCAAACGGCTTACGACAGTAGTCGTCTAGCGGATGATGAGGCATTTGTTGGCAGTCCACTCGATGCGTTTTTGGATGAAACGGGTTTTAGTGAAATCAAAGATTATGAATGGCTCGAAGAAAACGATGCCACCAATCCATTTAAACCCGTCAGCTCAACCTATGTGGCAAACACCAAGCTGACCAAAAAACTCGATGAAAAACTGCAAAGTGAAATCATTAAAAAACCGTTTAAAATGCCTACCTTGAACAGACCGCATTCGATACAAGTAGATTCGCAACTCACTCAACCAACTCAGACAAGTGTAGACAGTGTAGCTGTATCGCCAGCTATGCCAACTATCGATGACGCATCTATGATGTTTGCCGCAGGCACAGGTGAGCTAGCAGATAAACGAATCTCTGAGCCTATGACTAGTCGAGAGATGGCTGGACAGGACGCGGCTATTGGGTTGTCAAATTTGGATGATTTAGCAGATAGCGTAGATGCTGGATATGAATTATCACAAAATCCTGTACTAGAGCCACCATTCGAGGGCATTAAGACAGAAGGCGTTGAAGCAGAAGGTATTGAAACACCACCTACCTCAGTCGCATCGTTATTGGGTATGCGACAAGCCCCAGCGCAAGATAGCGCTAATGCCCCAAATGACAATGCCACCGCATCTGTGGGAGCGGAATTTTCAACCCCTGCAGCAAGTCCGATGCCAACCCAAATAGCACGTCCAGTGCAAGCCGTCACCCAGATTGCTGGTAACGAGATTGATACCGACCAAATAACGTCTTCAATACCGACCCATAGTCGGTCAGTGGAGTCTGAGCTACTCGACCAAATCGAACAGCCCGCAGCGCCTCAGGTCAATCAGCCGCTTGATATCAATGACGATAGCCTATTTAGTCAGAAATCGCGTGCCATGCAAACCGCAGCTTATCGTGCCAATTTAAGCCCGTTACCTGAGTTATCGCTGCTTGATTTGCCTGACCCTGACCGCAAGCCAAGCTACAGCCGCGAACAGTTGCAGCAGTTGTCAGCGCTGTTAGAAATCAAGCTACAAGAGTTTAATATCAAAGCAGAAGTGGTCAATGCGCAAATGGGTCCGGTGGTGACACGCTTTGAAGTGTCGCTGGCGCCAGGGCTTAAAGCAAGCAAGGTAACAGGTATTGCCAAAGACTTGGCTCGGTCGCTATCCATGGCATCGGTGCGTGTGGTAGAAGTCATTCCAGGTAAACCTTATATCGGTATCGAAGTGCCCAATCCGCAGCGCCAAATGGTACGACTCATCGAGCTGCTGAAAACTGAAGCTTATCAAGACCCCGATGGCTTAATCAGCATGGCAATGGGCAAAGATATTGCAGGTAGACCGATTATTGCGGATTTAGCCAAAGCGCCACACATGCTAGTAGCAGGTACCACAGGCTCAGGTAAGTCAGTGTTGGTGAATTCGCTGTTATTGTCAATGCTGCTCAAATACACACCAGAGCAGCTGCGATTGATTTTGATTGACCCCAAACAGCTCGAGCTTGCCAACTATGGCGATATTCCGCATCTGCTCACCCCCGTAGTCACCGATATGACCGAAGCAGCCAGTGCTCTAGCGTGGAGTGTGGCTGAGATGGAACGTCGTTATCAGCTGATGTCATTATTCAAAGTGCGTAAACTGGATGAATTCAACAAAAAAGTCATGGCAGCCGAACAAAGTGGTGAACCGTTACTGGATCCACTGTGGCGACCCAATGACAGTGTCAGCCAAGATAGAGCGCCAAAATTAAAACCGTTACCACAAATTGTGATTGTGGCGGATGAGTTTGCCGACATGATTATGCAGGTGGGCAAACAAGCGGAGGAATTGATTACCCGTTTGGCGCAAAAATCGCGCGCTGCAGGGATTCATTTGATTTTGGCGACCCAGCGCCCCTCAGTGGATGTGATTACTGGCTTGATTAAAGCCAATATTCCCGTCCGTGCCGCACTTCGCGTCAACTCAAAAGTCGACTCGCGTACCATTTTGGATGCCGGTGGCGCAGAGGATATGCTTGGGCATGGGGATATGCTGTTTTTAGGACCTGGTCAAATCGAGCCTAACCGTGTACATGGTGCTTTTATCAGCGATGCGGAAGTCAACCGTGTATGTGATGCATGGCGCGAGCGTGGCGCACCTAATTATATTGATAATATGTTTGATAATTTTGAGCTAAGCTCTGCGCCAAGTGGTGGCGATGCTAGCGGATCTAGCAATGGCGAAGAAGACCCGCTGTATGATGACGTGGTGGCGTTTTTGCTCGAAACCCGTAAAGTCTCTGCATCAAGCATTCAGCGCAAATTTAGTATCGGCTATAACCGCGCAGCACGTATTGTTGATGCCATGGAAGAGGCGGGCTTGGTGAGCGGCATGACCAAAAGTGGTAAACGTGAGCTATTAATGTAGAGGTTAGACAAAATAAAAAAGGTGCGATTTATGCACCTTTTTTATTTAACGTTTTGAGCGGTTATGGGTTTATTTAGTCTATGGTATTTTGCGCTGCGACTACGACAATTTCTAATTTCCACAAAGGATTAACCAACTCAGCTTTGACTGTCGCACGGGTAGGCTTTGGGCAATCGGTTAGCCAGTCGCCCCACATGCTATTCACCACCTCAAAATCCGCCAAATCCTTGATAAAAATCTGAGCAGTTAGCAGACGTGATTTGTCGCTATTGGCTTTGGCGAGCATGGCGTCGATATTGTCTAGCACTTCTTTGGTTTGTGTGTGGATATCGGCAGTGTCGGTATTTGGCACTTGTCCTGCGAGGTACACCACGTGGTTAAAAATGGTAATTTCACTTAGATAGTCATTGCTATCGAATCGTTGAATGTGTGCGGTCATGGTGTTTTCCTTGTACTTGTAAATGGATAAATGTTATTTATGCATAGTCTTTTCAAATGCTATTTACAGGTATTTCTGAAAGAGAATAGATACTAGGCATAACGCTGTAATGATAAGCCATCAATGCGAATATCAGGCGTTTTGCCGAGCACCAAATCGCTGATTAATTTGCCAGAGCCACACGCCATTGTCCAACCCAATGTGCCTTGTCCTGTGTTTAAAAATAAATTGCGATACCGAGTCGCACCAATGATGGGCGTGCTATCGGGGGTCATCGGACGTAGCCCCGTCCAAAAACTTGCGTTTGGCAAATCACCGCCTGCGAATAAGTCCTGCGTGACCATTTCGAGTGTAGCACGGCGCTGGGGGTTTAGCGTTATATCAAAACCACTTAATTCTGCCATACCGCCCACGCGAATACGGTTGTCAAAGCGAGTAATGGCGATTTTATAGGTTTCATCCAGCACCGTTGATTGGGGCGCTAAATCAGCATTGATAATCGGCACAGTCAGCGAATAGCCTTTGACAGGATATACAGGCAGATTAAGCTGTAGCGGTTGCAAAAGCGCCCGCGAATAACTGCCCAACGCCAATACATACTGGTCTGCGGTTAATAACTCACCATTTACCATCACCCCTTTAATCGCCCCAGCGTCGACTACCAGTTTTTCGATGTTTTGATTGTATAAAAATTTCACCCCCAGTGCTTTGGCTTGCTGCGCTAATGCTTGGCAAAACAAAAAGCAATCGCCTGTTTCATCATGCGGCAAATGCAATCCACCAACCAGCTTATCAGTGGCATTTGCCAACGCGGGCTCAATCTCAGCCAATGCCTTGCTGTTGTCAATCAGCTTAAAAGGCACGCCTGAATCTTGCAACACCTTAATATCTTGCTGTACAGCATCTAGTTGGGCGGGTTTGCGAAAAACTTGTAAGGTGCCTTGCGAGCGGTTTTCGTAGTGAATGCCGGTGTCTTGACGCAACTGCTGCAGACAGTCGCGGCTGTATTCTGCCACTCGTACCATACGCTCTTTGTTGATGGCATAGCGCTTGGCATTGCAGTTTTTGAGCATTTGTAGCATCCATTGCAACTGCCATAGACTGCCATCTAATTTGATGGCTAAAGGGGCGTGTTGTTGGAATAACCATTTAACCGCCTTCAATGGAATACCAGGGGCTGCCCAAGGGGTAGAGTAGCCAGGGGAGATTTGCCCAGCATTGCCAAAACTGGTTTCTTGTGCGGCACCTGCTTGGCGGTCGATCACCGTGACTTCTACACCTTGCTTGGCTAAATAATAGGCACTTGTAACCCCAATCACGCCACTACCCAGTACCAATACGCGCATACCCACCCCCAAATATCTGCTTAGTTATCAGTTAATTTTGCTAGTATAAGCAAAGTTTTGCAGTGAATTTTGCTGTTTTTATGCTAGAATTTTGCTGATATTGTCGGTTTTATCATGCCAATCATCAAAAAACAGGATTTTCATTTTGCTATGCGTAATTTAGACCGTACCGACCGTTTAATCCTTGAAATCTTGCAACAGCAAGCCCGAATTTCTATCAGCGAATTGGCCGCCAGAGTTAACCTATCAACCACGCCCTGCTCAGACCGAGTTAAACGGCTGGAGCGTGAAGGTATTATCACAGGTTATCATGCGCGGTTAAATCCAAATTTGGTCAATAAAAGCTTGTTGGTGTTTTTGGAGATAAAGCTATCTACCAAGTCGGGCGATGTCTTTGAGCAAGTGAGCAAAAAACTGTCAGAAATTCCAGAGATACTGGAATGTCATTTGATTTCGGGTGAGTTTGATTTTTTGGTCAAAGCGCGGCTAAAAGAGATGAGTTCTTACCGCAAGTTACTGGGCAATATCTTAAAACAATTGCCAGCGGCGGTGGAAACCCACAGCTTGATTGTGATGGAAGAGATTAAAGAAAGCTTGCATTTGGATGTGACAATGACCTAACTGTTGTGCAAGCTTTACGATATATGCTTTGTGAAAGATGAAAAAAAAGACTGCCAAATTGCAGTCTTTTTATGTTGTGCCGCCTTAGAGCTTTGGAAATTAAAGCTTTGGAAATTAGATTTTTGGAAACTCTAGCGACCAGTGGTTGACGAGTGGATAGCGACGCTCACGCCCAAAGGCGCGGTGGGTAATCTTGGTGCCAATCGCCGCTTGACGACGTTTGTACTCATTGCGGTCTACCATGCTGAGTACTTTTTTCACTACATCCTTATCATAACCGGCTTCTACAATCGCATCATACCCAAAGTCGCGATCGATATACAGCTCCAGCATTTTATCGAGGGTATCATAATCAGGTAGACTGTCTTGGTCTTTTTGGTCAGGGCGAAGCTCGGCAGAAGGCGGACGCGTAATCACACGCTCAGGAATCACTGGCGTTTCTTCTAGGCGGTTGCGATAGTTGGCGAGGGCGTATACTTGGGTTTTATACACATCTTTTAAGACATCAAATCCGCCTGCCATATCTCCATATAGTGTCGCATAGCCCACGGCCATCTCTGACTTGTTGCCAGTGGTGATGACTAGATGACCAAATTTGTTGGACAATGCCATCAGAATCATGCCACGCGCACGGGCTTGGATATTTTCTTCCGTGGTGTCAGCGGTGGTGTTGCTAAACATCGGCTCTAGCGTATGACGCATACCTTCAACGGCGGCATGAATCGGGCACACGGTATAAGACACGTTGAGTCGGTGTGCCTGCGCCTGCGCATCTTGCAGGCTGATTTGCGAGGTGTACTCATAGGGCATCATAACCGCATAAACTTTATCTGCGCCGAGCGCATCAACCGCGATACATAGCGTGAGCGCGGAGTCTATCCCGCCTGACAACCCAACCAATACGCCTTTAAAGCCAGAATGATTGACATAATCACGCAAGCCGACAACCAGCGCTTGATAAGTTTCAGCGATTTGGCTGAGTGCAAGCGGTGATTTGCGCTGCTCAGATAGTATCACTTGACCGCTTTGGGCATCGTGACGAGCAACCACATACAGGGTATGCTGCAAAAATCTTGGCGCTTCTTGCACGATTTTACCTTGAGCGTTGACGACCATCGAGCCGCCATCAAACACTAAGTCATCTTGACCGCCCACGCTATTGGCATACACAATCGGGATGTTGTGCTCTGTGGCACGACTTTTTAATAAAGCCTTACGTTGTTCTTGCTTGTTTTGCTCAAAGGGCGAGGCATTGAGGCTGATGATGATTTCCGCACCTTTTTCTTTGAGTGCGCGAATGGGAGCGTCTTGCCATAAGTCTTCGCAGATAAGTAGTCCAATGGTCAGCCCTTGATAGTCAAATAACACTTGGTTGTGACCGGTATTAAAATAGCGGCGTTCATCAAATACGCCATAATTTGGCAAGCATTGTTTGTGATAAAAGCCTTTTTGCTGACCATTGTGAATGATAGCCACCGAGTTAAACGTGCCATTGGGGTCAATGTGCGGATAACCCACTAGCATCACGATATCTTTGACTGTGTAGAGCAATTCAAAAGCAAGTTTCACACGTGAGGCAAGACTTGGACGTAATAACAAATCTTCAGGCGGATAGCCCAGCAGTGATAACTCAGGAAAGACAATGATATTGGCACCCTTGTCACGGGCGTCTTTAGCCAGCTCTACCATTTTTTTGGCATTATTGATGACATCGCCGACAATAAATTGCTGCTGTGCCACCGCAATTTTTAGCCCCACCATAGAATCTGCTTGGCTAGTTGGTTGGCTTGATGACTGACTTGATGATGGAGAGGTTGACTGAGAAACTGATTGAGAAGTTGGCTGAGCAGGTTTTTGAGAAACTGGCTGTGGGTTTGCTGGTTGGTTTGGCGCATTGCTAGTATCAGCCGTGGGCGCATGGTTTGGCGTAGTAGCTTCGGCGATCATTGACTCACTCGGCAGCTGCGTTGGTACGCTATCATCGGGGGTTAAATCAAGGTGTGACATGAAAAATCCTTCAGTAAAAATTTGTTATGGGGTCGTCCCTTTAGTCATATCCGTCTAAAACGGTATGCAAGCATCATGCCGCTATTCTAATTATTGGTGGCAACAGCGATGGCATTACAAGATAAAATTATTCTACATTATATCGCTTTATGATGTGTTTACAATTGCAATCTTTAGACACTACAACCGAAAAACGCTGCAACTGGTAAAATTAGCTTAAACATAGCATGAATAACCCATCAATGCGCGATTTTTTGCAGTATAATCAAACCTTACAATGCTAATTAACAGGCAGTCATAATTCTTAATTGGCAACGATGATTCGTTCATTAGACAATGAGGTGAAGCGATGTTTACCGCAATTTTTGTGGTTTTGGTGATTATGGGGCTTAGCTGGGTTGGGATGAAATGGATGTATCCGCGACCACCGCAAGGTTATTTACAGCCGCAGCCAGGCGAGAGTACCGAGCTGCGAGCGTGTGATTTTTGCCATCATACGTTAGCAGAGTGGCGAGGAATTGTAGAAGGGGATAAGTTCTTTTGTAATCAAGAACACCAAGCGGATTTTCATGCTGGCAAGCACTACCAGCGCGCTCAAAATTAGTCGAATTTTATTTTACACTAAATACGTTAGGCAAAACGCGCAACGTCTTCTAACATTTTACCCACCAGGTCTTGCGCTTGGCTTTCGTTTTCTTGATAGCGTTGTAAGTTTTCTGATTTTTCAAACAACGTCAACGCGCACAGTACCAATAATTCTTCTTGTGGTAGCTGAGGCGCTTGGCGGCGTACCTCTTGCATAAACTGGTTAATATAGCTTGCCGCACGCTGCAACGCAGGCTCTTCCGATTCTGGGCAATTGATGGTATAGCTACGACCATTGATCAGGATATCAACTTTTTTAATGCTTTGGGCAGATGCCATAAGATTTTCCTAACGTATTCAAATGTTTTAAACATCACTAAGGCTGGCTTAAATAAGGGCGGGTTAGTTTTCGCTGTCAATTTTTGCCAAGCGCTCTAACACAAGCTTGGTATGCTCTGCCGCAACGCGATTTTTTTCAATCAGTTTTTGATTTTGTGCGGTAAAAATCTGTAATTGGTTTTGGGTTTGTTCGTATTCGGTACTTAGCATGTTATGAGATTCGGCAAGTGACTGATAGCGCTGCTCAAGTGCTTGATACTCTTCGGCTTGTCTGGCAAGTTGTTGTTCCAAATTTTGCTGCAGTTCTTTGCTGCTATCGAGCTCAGCTTGTACCGCTTGCAATTGGTCTGAGGTAATGGTTGGCTGTGCTTTAATACGGGTTAGCTCGCTACTGGCGAATTGATATTTATCGCGAAGCTTAGTCAATGCGGTTTGTAGCTGGGTCAGTTGGTCAATTAGGGTGCTCATGATATGATGTCTAGTCAGTAATCGAGTGAATAATCGAGTGAATAATCAAGTAAATCATCAAGAGCGACGTGATGGGCGCTCATTGACATGAATAGCAAAAGGTTTTTTGGTATAACTATAGCGTGAAGGCTTAAAATTTGAGTGATACTTATATTATTTTACCACTTTAATAATGCCATAGTTGACCGCATTAAGGCTAGTATTATCTCAATGTTGATATAATTTTTTGTGAAAAAAGGGTAAAGCGATGGATGATTATATTTCGGGTTGGCAAGATTGGACACAAGCATTTGAGGATTGGCACGACGTCACAATTAGTGAGTTACATGGGCTACTCTCAGGGGTGCTAAGTGTGTGTGATGCGCCAACCGAGCAAGAGTGGCAACTGCTACTGACTGAGCTGAGCTTTACCGAGCTTGAGCCAAAAGCGTTAGAGATAGTGACCGAAGAAGGCGAGGATATGGTGGCGGTGTTAACCGATGATGCCGATAGCTACCAGTTTATGCCGTTGTTGCCTGATGATGACCATCCACTGTATGAGCGTTTGATGGCACTTAAGAACTGGGCAAATGGCTTTTTGACAGGCTTTGGCGTCACCGATAGTGCGCTACGTCCGGAAGAAAACAACCTATTTAATGACTTGGCAAAAATCGGCGCGCTGCGGATTGATGTGTATGATGAGGCGCTGCAAGGCACAGACAATGCTGAAGGCGAAGTTGAATATATGGAGCTACTTGAGTTTGTGCGCATGATTCCTGTGAGTGTGTCACAAGGGCGAGTGCGTAAATCAGTCGCCAAGTTGCCGCTCATCGCAGGATTTGCGCTAAATCGCCCTGTGGGCAAAGCCCAAGAGATTGACGAGGAGCATTTGGATTTTATTGAGCAGCTACGGGATGATGAACTCGATTGGGAAGCAGAAAAAGATACCAATGATGATTTTGTTACCCATATGGTCATAGATGCCATGACCGGTAAAAAGCCGAATTGATGCTAATACCCTATTTCCACTAGATTTACCCTAATAGGGTGTTTTAATGGTTTAAAATTTGAGAAAAATGGAACGACTATGGGCTATCCATCCAACGCCGTAGACTGGTTAACAAAACTGATTGGTTTTAACACCGTCAGTCGCTACTCCAATTTGCAATTGATTGAGTATGTGGCGGGCTATTGTGAGCAGTTGGGGTTGTCGCCACGTTTGACCTTTAATGCCGATAATACCAAAGCCAACCTCTTTGTGACTGTACCTGCGATGGGTAAGGGTGATACCGTAACGACAGGGGGTTTTGTGTTTTCCGGGCATACTGATGTGGTACCCGTTGATGGGCAGGCATGGGATACCGATCCGTTTGTGGCGACCATTATTGAAGATAAGCTATACGGGCGTGGGGCTTGTGATATGAAAGGCTTTATTGCTTGCGCCTTAACCCTGTTGCCCACTGTGGTGCAAGCAAGCCGCGATAAGATGCTCGGCAAACCGATTCATTTGGCACTGTCGTATGACGAAGAAGTGGGTTGTTTGGGTGCGCCCTTACTGCTCGCAGATTTAAAAGCCCAAAATATTAAGCCCGACTACTGTATCGTCGGTGAGCCGACCATGATGAGAATGGTCACCGCGCATAAAGGTATCCAAGTGTATCGCTGCCGCGTGCATGGCAAATCGGTGCATTCATCGCTGACCCCGCAAGGCGTCAATGCCATCAGCTATGCTAGCAAAATTATCAATTTTATTGATGAACTTGCCGAGCAATTGCAACAACGTAACGACCAAGACATGGCGTTTGACGTACCATTTTCGACCTTGTCAGTGGGCACTATTACCGGCGGTACGGCGACCAATATCGTGCCCAACCTGTGCGAATTCACCTTTGATTACCGTAATTTGCCGCACATGAATGAAAGCCAAGTGATTGAGCCGATTCGCGCCTTTATCAAAACCCTTGAGCCTAAGATGCACGCCATTGACAGCGACACGGGCATTGAGCTAACTCGCAACGAAAATGTCCCTGCGATGACCGATAAAGATAGCCAAGCCTTGCAACAGCTTATAGAAAATTTGGTGGATGAACAGCAGCGCCATAAAGTAGCGTATGCCACCGAAGGCGGGCAGTTTACCAATGCAGGTATTCCGACGGTGATTTGCGGACCTGGCGATATTGGCAATGCCCATAAAGCCAATGAGTTTGTCAGTCTAAACCAATTAGCAAAATGCGAAAGTTTCTTACAGCAAATTCTTCAACAATGCTGTGACAGCCATTAATTTTTTTGGAAATATCATGTCAAATCAATTAACCATACAGTTGTTGCCAAAGCTCCCCCAAAGCCAATTTGCCAAGCGCCGTGCCAAACTTGCCGAGCAAATGCCAGATAATAGCATTGCGATTTTGCAAACGGCACCCGCGCATATCCGCAACAATGATGCTGAGTACAAATACCGCGCCGACAGCAGTTTTTTCTACCTAACTGGCTTTGCCGAGCCAGAATCAGTGATGGTTTTGGAAAAAACTGACCATACCGTTAACTACACTTTATTTTTACGTGAAAAAGACAAACTACGTGAGATTTGGGATGGTAAACGGGTGGGGCTTGACGGTGCAACTGCAGATTTTGGCGCGGATAAAGCGATTGCCATTGGCAGAATTAATGAGATGATGCCAACTCTGATTTTTGGTAAAAAACACGTGTTTGCCCGCTTTAATAATGAGCTGATTGGCTGGCTTAATCAAGCCAAGCAGCTGCAGCGCGGCGAAGGTTTGGTCGATACCATCACCAATATTGATAGCCTTATCAATGAAATGCGGCTGATAAAAGATGAGTGTGAAATTGCACGCATGAAAGTCGCCGCCCAAATCAGTGCTTACGGGCATATTCGCGCCATGCAAAGCGTGGCACCCTTGATGCAGAAAAATCAGGGCAATGAAAGCAGACTGGAAGCTGAAGTCAATTATGCTTTTGCCCAATACGGCTGCGTACCCTCTTATAACAGTATCGTGGCTGGCGGGGACAATGCCAATATTTTGCACTATGTTGAAAATGACCAACCGCTGCACGATGGCGACTTGGTGATGATAGATGCGGGCGCCGAATACCAACATTATGCCGGCGATATTAGCCGTACTTTTCCTGTGAGTGGCAAGTTCAGCGACGTGCAAAAACAGGTATATGATATTGTGCTAAATGCCAATATCGCCGCCATCAACAGCCTAAAAGCAGGTGAGCATGGCAAAATCCATCATGAAACTGCGCTCAAAGTACTGACCCAAGGCTTGATTGAGTTAGGAATTTTGACAGGTGATGTCGATGAGTTGATTGCTGATAAAGCCTACTTGCCGTTTTATATGCACGGCACAGGGCATTGGCTCGGCTTAGATGTGCACGATGCAGGGCGCTATACTGGCGACGACGGTAAACCCAGAAAGCTTGAAAAAGGCATGGTGATTACCGTTGAACCAGGCTTGTATTTTGCGCATGACAATGCATTGGTACCCAAGAAATATCGGGGTATGGGCATCCGGATTGAGGATGATGTGGTCATTACCGACGGTGACCCGCTGGTTCTCACCCGTGACGTACCAAAGACAACGGACGCGATTGAAGCGCTAATGCAGCAAAAAGTGCATTCATAAATATATTCCATAGCTATATGGATAGCTGCACCTTTGTATGATACAAACCTAGATGATATAAACAAAAAAAGCCCAAGACAGTTGGGCTTTTTTAAGGTCAATCGTTCATCGCGATGTTAGGCATCTGCTGATGGATTTGCTAAATGCGCGATTTTATCTTCGGGCAAGTTTGTCAACAAATGAATGCGCTGAGAGAGTTGGCGCAATACTTGGCTAAAGGCGGCTTTTTCCACATCACTATCGGCTGATACACTGTCCGTATCATTGATATGCCAATGTGCGGTCAGCGGGAATTTGCCATCAATGTCCGCATGTTGCTGTAAAGAATTGCACAGCCCAATCACCAAATCAATCTTTGGCGCGTTGTCTTGTAAAAACTGATTGACGGATTTGGGTGATAAGCTTTCGATATCATAACCTTCTTGTTTTAACACCTCAAGCGTGAATGGATGCGCGCTAGGGGATGGCTCAACGCCTGCGCTATAGGCTACAAAACGGTCACCACCAATTTTATTCAAAATAGCTTCTGCCATTAGGCTACGGCTAGCATTGTGCTTGCACAAGAACAACACGTTATAAGGCTGCGTCATCAATAAATCCCTTGTCATCATTTTGCGAACGGTCAGCACGTTTGGGCGTGCAATTTTTGAAAATGAAATTTTACCTTCAATAGCAAAAAATTGCTATCAAAATCCCTACAATTGTGCAAGTTTAAACCATTGACATTAACCGCTAAGTTTTGCCGGTCATTCGCCATCAAATAGGTGAAAAAATTATTGATTCCAAAAAGTAATATTTAGTATAAAAATAATTTGCGTTTAATGAATTTTAAAAATAAACATTATAAATATTTGATTTTATTATATTTTATTTAACTGCAAAAAAATAATGACATACTTGTATAACTTTTGGTTGGGTTTTGTGAAAAGAAAGTTTGACATTAACTATTGATTCATGAAAAATCTACATACTGCAAGATTCTCGTTGCAATTTTTTCATTTATTTACATTCGATTAGGGAGGGATTATGAGCACTAATCACAAGTCGTCTCATTCCCAGTGGAGCTCAAAGATTGGGTTCTTGATGGCGGCCGTGGGTTCTGCGGTCGGTCTCGGTAGTATTTGGAAGTTTCCTTACATGACAGGCGATAGCGGTGGCTCGGCATTTGTTATCGTGTTTATCATCAGTATCGCGCTTATTGGTTTTCCAGTGTTGGTCACTGAATGGCTGATTGGTCGCCGTGGACAAAGTAACCCAGCGGCAAGTTTTCGCAAAGCGGCAGTTGCTAACAACACCTCGCCGGCTTGGAGTCTGCTTGGCTACTTTGGTATTTTAGCTGCTTTTATGATTTTGTCATTTTATAGTGTGATTGGCGGCTGGTCGCTTAATTACACCTTAAAAGCCGGTATCAATGCATTTGGTGGTCTCAATGCCGACGCCACTGGCAAAATTTTTGAGACGATGTTAGCCAATCCAACCGAAATGACGTTGTGGCACACGGCGTTTATGGGCTTGACGGCGCTAATTGTGGCAGGCGGTGTATCAGCAGGTATTGAGAAAGCATCAAAAATCATGATGCCTGCGTTAGCTTTTATCCTATTATTTATCGTGGGATATAACGCGATTAATATGGATTTTGCCAAAGGCGCAGAGTTTTTGTTTAAGTTTGACTTGCAGCGTATGCAGGAAGTTGGCGTGGGTAAAGTGCTGATGGCAGCGCTAGGACATGCGTTCTTCTGTCTGTCACTGGGTATGGCGATCATGGTGAGTTATGGTTCATACCTAAAACAAGATGTGGATTTATTGGCAACCGCGCGTACGGTGATTATTTGGGATATTATCTTCTCATTGGCGGCAGGTCTTGCGATTTTCCCAATTTTATTTAGCAATCATCTTGATCCAGCGGCAGGTCCCGGTTTGGTGTTTGTGACCTTGCCAATCGCCTTTGGTCAAATGAGCCTAGGTGTGGTGGTGGGTACTTTATTCTTCTTGTTATTGACTTTTGCGGCATTGACGTCGTCGATTTCAATTCTTGAACCTATTGTCGAATTCTTGGAAGAAAAAACCCCAATGAGCCGTAAAATCTGCACGATAGTAGGGGCAGTGGCAACGTGGGCAGTGGGTGTACTTGCGTTATTGTCATTCAATAAATTGTCTGATTTTGCGGTATTTACTATCCACAAAAATGGTAAAGACATCCCACAAGGTATCTTTGACGCGCTAGATTATACGTCCAGTAAAATCATGCTGCCATTGATTGGTTTGGGTACCATTATCCTCATCGGCTGGTTTATTAACCAAGAATCGGTAAAACGTGAATTGGGGCTAGATGGCATGAAATGGACGATTTGGCAAATTGTGGTAAAATTTGTCGCACCGATTGGTATCATTGCTGTATTTTTAACGGAGTTACTGGGTTAATCCCAATGGCTTTATCTCAATAGCTTTATGTAATTAATTGCTCACAATAAAAAACCCCGAATCGTCGGGGTTTTTTTCTTTCACTGAAACATTAATCAGTGCCATATTCTTGGCGTTTTGTGGCAAAAAAGCGCTCAAGTCGATCCATCGCTTCATGCAAATCTGATGCATTGGGCAAAAATACCACACGAAAATGGTCAGGCGCATGCCAGTTAAAACCCGTACCTTGTACCATCAAGACTTTTTCTTGCAGTAACAATTCCATCATAAACTGCATATCATCTTCGATTGGATAAATTTCACGGTCAATTTTTGGGAAACAATAAAACGCCCCTTGTGGCATGGTACATGAGATACCTTTAATGGCGTTTAGGCGCTCGATAGCGATGTTGCGCTGCTGGTACAGGCGACCGGTTGGTGCGGTCAAGGCCTGCATACTTTGATAGCCACCCATCGCCGTTTGAATCGCGTATTGTGAAGGGACGTTGGCACACAGCCGCATCGATGATAGCATGGTTAACCCTTCAATAAAATCAGCCGCATGGTGTTTTTTACCCGATAACATCATCCAGCCTGAGCGAAAACCTGCGATACGGTGCGACTTTGACAAGCCATTGTACGAGATAACCAAGCAGTTTTTGGCAAGGGTGCACAGCGGTACATGCACGGCATCATCATACAGCACGCGGTCATAAATCTCATCCGCCATCAGCACAAGCCCGTGTTTTTCTGCCAGTGCCACGATTTTTTTTAAATTTTCGGTAGAGTAAAGTGCGCCTGTTGGGTTGTTTGGGTTGATGACCACAATGCCTTTGGTACGCTCATTGATTTTGCTTTCGATATCGGCAATATCTGGCTGCCAGTTGTCTGCTTCATTACACAAATAATGAACCGCTTTACCCCCTGCCAAATTCGTCGCCGCTGTCCAAAGCGGGTAGTCAGGCATTGGAATCAGCACTTCATCGCCATCGTCCAGTAACGCTTGCATGGTCATCACAATGAGTTCAGAGACGCCATTGCCCAAATACACATCGGCAACGTCTACCGCTTCTAACAATCCTTTGGCTTGGTAATACTGCAAAATCGCTTTACGCGCGGCAAAAATCCCTTGAGAGTCTGAATAGCCAATCGCATTGGGCAAATTCATCGCCACATCTGATAAAATCTCTTGCGGCGCTTCAAACCCAAATGGGGCAGGGTTGCCGACATTGAGTTTGATGATTTTATGACCTTGTGTCTCCATGCGGTTGGCAGTTTGTAGCAAAGGACCGCGAATGTCATAGCACACGTTTTGCAGTTTGTTGGATTTGTTCAAAGTTTTCATGGTAGATACATCACTACTAGGTTTGGGATTGGGTTTGGGATTGGGTTTGGGATTAGGGTTGGGAGGGTTGGTTTGAAAATTGGTAGCAGCGGGCGTCGTCGCTTGAGCCGTTTGACCCTGCCACGGATTCGCTTGATTGGCATCGCTTGATGCTTGTGCTACAGTAGTATCATTGAGCGTATGCGCTGCTAACGCTTGGGTATTGACGTTATGACTTTCCACCCCAGTACCTGATAGCAAATAGCTTTCGCTGCAGCCCAACAAACTGGCAAGCACAGGCAGTTTATTGGACACGATGCCATTGGAACCGCGCTCCCAATTAGAAATCGCGGCACGGCTAACTTTAGCACCAGCTTGGGTCATTAAATCGGCAAGTTCAGCAGTGGTCAAACCTTTGCTTTTACGCAGCTGCGTCAAGCGTTGTCCAGCCGATAGTTTAGCATCAGTGAGCATAGCGGGGGATTCCGGTTGAATATCAATGAATTTTATCGATATTTTGTCAGAAATACTGACAAAGTTAAAGTATAAATATTGGCGGATAACTGCCAATAGATAAACTACGCTTGTCAGCATAATAATGCAAGAAAAACTTACAATTTTTTAACTAACAACTTTTTAACTAACAACAAGGAGATTTGCTATGGAAGATTTTTACCAATTGTCCGCGACCGATATTCGAGGTCAGCTATTTGATTTTGACACCCTTAGAGGTAAAGTCGTATTGATTGTGAATACCGCGAGCAAATGTGGTTTTACCCCACAGTTTGAGGGCTTAGAAAAGCTATACCAAGCTTACAAAGACCAAGGGTTGGTGGTGTTGGGTTTTCCCTGCAACCAATTTGGTCAGCAAGATCCTGGCAATGAAGCGCAAATTAGTGAGTTTTGCCAAATCAATTATGGCGTGACCTTTCCGATGATGGCGAAAGTTGACGTCAATGGTAAAGACACCCATGCTGTTTATCAGTTTTTAAAATCACAGCCACAGGGTAAGGGTATGTTGGGCGACGCCATCAAATGGAACTTTACCAAGTTTTTAGTTGACGCACATGGTAGAGTCGTAGATCGTTTTGCACCGACCAAAGCCCCCCAAGACCTTGAAGCGGATATCAAAGCACTACTGGCGCAACAGTGAGAAAATGCGGGAGAGAGAAAAATAAAAAGGATTTAATTGGGGGAATTAAATCCTTTGGGTGACAAGCGATAGAGACATTGTTATTATTGTTATCTTATTATTCTTATTGTTAGCTATGACCTTGCTGGCCATGTAGGTATGATAAGGTTTTTATGTGACAACCACATGACATGCTCAGCAAAATTTTTTAAAAATTTTAATATTTGCCAAAAAAAATCATTGACAGCAAAAATAAATTCTCTATAATACCCACCACAGACGATGGGTCGTTAGCTCAGTTGGTAGAGCGTCTGCCTTACACGCAGAATGTCGGCGGTTCGAATCCGTCACGACCCACCAATTTGACAAGTTTGGGTCATCGTCATCAGCTACCGTGCAGTGGTAGTTCAGTTGGTTAGAATACCGGCCTGTCACGCCGGGGGTCGCGGGTTCGAGTCCCGTCCGCTGCGCCACTTATTTTATAAGTGTTTAAAAACAAAATTTTTTAAGTTTTATGCCTCAAATCTCCCCTGATTTGAGGTTTTTTTTGGCTTGAAATAAATGATAAGTTATTGATTTTAAAAAATTTATTATTTTACGTATTTCTCTCTTAATGTGATTAGGAAAATTGGTTTTAATTGCTAAGTTCAAAAGATATCTATTTTTAATATTTAAGTAAAACTAACGTGAGCGAACGCTTGTGACCAAAAATTTTGGCTTACGGCTTTCAAGGTTACAAGCCGTTACCTGTCAGGAGGTAATGTTATCTTACTTGAACTTAGCAATTTTAAGATAACGCACACTCACGTATGCCCAATGTCGAGACTAAATTCTCATAAAATTAACATAGAACTAGGTTGATACATTTGAGCACTAGCAAAAAAGCCTAAAAAAACTGATAAAACCGAAGAATGTATATACAGCTAATTCTCAGTATGCCAGTTTTTTAAGGCTCTTGTTTTATGCCTCTTTAGTGTTGAGAGATTACAAGTTTAGTCAGTAATGCCTTCTTTTAACTGATTCACTAACACTGACAAAATGGCGAAGGTAATGGGTAAATCGCCTTCTTTGGCTTGTACCAATTCTGCCAAGGTATCGCCACGTTGGCTAGCAAACGCCTCAATCGCTGAAAGTGGGTCAGGCTGTGCTAAAAACTGACTGACATAACGGCGAAACGTGGTCATGATATCTTCACGCAGGGCATGAGCGGCGCGGCGTTCCCAGTAGCTAGTCTGTGGTAAGGATTCAACTTGCATCAATAGCCAATCTATATGCAGTAGCTCATATGCCTTAAAGTAAACTTTCGTGACTTGCTCGACATCTTGGCTATTTTTCTTGGCAAACCATACCGCATCCAGCACCTGTGGTGAGACAGGCAAGGTTGCAGAATGCGACTGCAATAACGAGATATCGCTGTATTGGGCGGTGAGTTTATCGAGATAATCCCTAAAGTAACTGGTACGAGGCTGATTGTCAAAGGTTTGACGGGTCAAGCTTGCCATGCCATCGGACAACTGGGTCGATACCGCAGTCACATCAAAGTCTTCCCCAAACTGCTGAATCAGCCAGTACATACTTTGGGTCAAGTCCTGACGTAAGCATAACTCAAGGGTTAGCTGGTGCTGTGAGTCGATTTGATTGTCTAGGGCTTCAAACAACTGCCAATACTGCGAAATATCAAACACATCTCGCATCACGCTATAGGATTTGACCACACTAGAAATCGATACACCTAACTCATCGACCATGCGATAGATATCTTCGATACCTAAGCGATTGACCAAGCTGTTAGTCAAATAAGTGCTGATAATCTCTCGGTGTAATGGATTTTGCTGCATTTGCTCAAAGTATCGCTCAGACAACACCGTGGGGAAATATTTTCGCATTTCTTGAATAAAGTAACCATCATCAGGGACATCGGATTCTAACAGATGGTCATACACCCACATTTTGCCATACGCCAACAACACTGACAGCTCAGGATTGGTTAAGCCTTGTCCCGCTTTTTGACGGCGAGCGATTTCCTCATCGCTTGGCAAAAATTCAATCGCTCTATCTAAGCGCTCTTCGCTTTCAAGATACTGCATGAATTTTTGTTGTAAGCTAAGATTGGCGGTTGCCTGCATGGCGGATAGTTCGATGGCTTGCGGCTGAAGATAGTTTTGACGCAACACCAGCTTTGCGACATCATCGGTCATACTGGCAAGCAGTTCGTTGCGTTGTTTGACGGTCATGTCGCCTTGTGCCACGATACCATCGAGTAAGATTTTAATGTTTACTTCGTGGTCAGAGCAGTTAACCCCTGCCGAGTTGTCGATGGCATCGGTGTAGAGTCGTCCGCCTGCTTGAGCAAACTCAATGCGCCCACGTTGGGTCATGCCCAAATTACCGCCTTCACCAATCACTTTGGCTTGCAGTTCATGCCCATCAATCCGCACCGCATCGTTGGCACGGTCGCCAACATCGGCGTGGCTTTCTTGGGTGCTTTTGACATACGTGCCGATACCACCATTCCAAATCAAATCAACAGGTGATTTTAGTAAGGCATGAATTAATTCATCAGGAGTAAGGCTGTGGGCTTCGATGGTAAATGCTTGTTTCATAGCCGAACTAATGGCGATTGCTTTGTCTTGACGAGAGAACACACCACCGCCTTGGCTAATCAAGGCTTTGTTGTAATCGTCCCATGTTGAGCGGGGCAAATTAAACAGACGTTCACGCTCGCTTAAGGCTGCCGCCACGTCAGGGGTTGGGTCGATAAAAATATGCAAGTGGTTAAAGGCTGCCAACAACTTGATATTGGGCGATAGCAACATCCCATTGCCAAACACATCGCCACCCATATCGCCAATACCGACCACGGTGAATTGATGACTAGGATTGTTTGGGTTTTGGATGTCTTTGCCCATTATTCGGAAGTGACGTTTTACCGATTCCCACGCCCCTCTTGCTGTGATACCCATCGCCTTATGGTCGTAACCGACTGAACCACCCGATGCAAAGGCATCCCCTAGCCAAAAGCCGTATTCAGCCGATAAAGCATTGGCAATATCGGAGAACGTCGCTGTACCTTTATCAGCCGCAACGACCAAATATGGGTCGTCACCATCATGACGCAGGGTATTGGCAGGCGGTACGACATGACCATCAACCAAGTTATCGGTGATATCAAGCAGCCCTCGAATAAATGTCTGATAACAACGCACACCTTCTGCCATATAGGTTTCTCGTCCGTCTTTCATCCACTTGGTTTTGACGATAAAAGCACCCTTTGAACCCACCGGCACAATCACGGCATTTTTTACCATTTGGGCTTTGACCAACCCCAATACTTCGGTGCGGAAATCTTCCATGCGATCTGACCAACGCAGTCCACCCCGAGCTACTTTACCACCTCGCAAGTGCACGGCTTCAACTTTTGGCGAATACACAAAAATCTCAAACATCGGCTTGGGTTTTGGTAAATTTGGAATGTCTTTGGCAGAGAATTTAAACGACAAGCGGTCTTTACGCTCGCCTTGTTCGTCACGCTGATAATAGTTGGTACGAAGTAAAGCATGCAGTAAATCAAGTATCCAACGCAAAATACGGTCTTCATCGAGCGTCTGCACGGATTTAAGCGTGTCTTGAATGGTTGCTTCAATATTTTCCACGGTTAAAGTAGGGTCAGACATCACTTCACTTGCTAATACCGCGTCTTGCGGACGCATTTTGGCATGAAACAGTTGTACAAAGCTGACACACAATTGTGGGTATTTAATCAAGGTTTGCTTGATATAAGGCAATGAAAATGGGGCTTTTGCCTGTAACATATAATGGCTCAAGGCTCGCAGAATCACCACTTCATAAGCATCGAGTGGGGTCGTCAAAATCAGTTGGTTTAGGCTGTCATTTTCGATAGCGCCTTGCCAAATCAAGCCAAGCCCTTCTTCAACCTGTTTTGCCACTACTCCCATATCAATATTGGCGGCATCGGCGCTGTGTTTCAGTTGCAAGACATACGCCTGCATCCACAAGTCCAAATTTTCTAACTCATAGCTTTGAGAACTGATGACATTTAAGCCAAAATTTTCCAAAATTGGCAAAATGTGTGACAAGGTGGCAGGTTGCGATTTGCCATACACTTTGAGGTG
Source organism: Moraxella sp. 179-F 1C4 NHS (assembly GCF_045370505.1). Classification (NCBI taxonomy): domain Bacteria; kingdom Pseudomonadati; phylum Pseudomonadota; class Gammaproteobacteria; order Moraxellales; family Moraxellaceae; genus Moraxella; species Moraxella sp. 179-F 1C4 NHS. The sequence goes on from NZ_JBIQEC010000021.1 coordinate 25,253, forward strand.
CAGGTTTTGGGCAGGCTCGTTGGTCTTTTGATACAGATACCAGCGCATCGGTAGGGCTTGCTGGGTAGCGATGCTATCGAGTCGTTTGAGGTCTTGTAAAGCGACACGGGGCGTGTAATCTTCTTGATACGCCAAAGGAATACTTCTTAGATAGTTATCCGCCAGCTGCGTGCCTTGAGCCTCGCCCAGTTCATCGGCAAACACTTGTCTTGCTTCATCTTCCCATCCTTGCATGGACTTGTTGAGTTGCTCCTCAAGGTTCGGTAGTAGGGTATCTATGTCGATGTGATTGAGATTTTCTGGCTGGGTGCGAACGTGTACGTGCAGACGTACATGATGCAACTCATCAAAATCGACCTTAAACTGTGACGACTCACCGCCAAAGGCATCAAGCAAAATTTGTTGAATTGCCCTACGCAGTTGGGTGTTAAATTTATCCCGTGGCACAAAAATAAGGCACGACACGAAGCGCTGATAATGGTCAATACGGGCAAACAACCGCAGACGGTGTTTGTTGTGTAAATTGGCGATACCCATCACCATCGGATACAGGGCTTCGCTACTGGCTTGAAACAGGTCATCGCGCGGCAAAGTGTTCAAAATATGCTGAAACTTGTGATAAGCGTGCCCATTGGTCGGCAAATGAGCCATTGCAAGTACACTGGCGACTTTTTGACGAAGCATGGGGATTTGGGTGACACTTAATTGATAGGCGTTGGCGGTAAGCAAACCAACAAAACGGTGTTCGCCAATCACTTTGCGGTTATCATCAAATTGCTGAATCCCCAAAAAATCCATGTACGCAGGGCGATGCACAGGCGATAAATGACGAGATTTTGACAATAACAATACTTGCGGTTCATTCACCAACGCTCGCAACGTTTTTGGCAATTGGTTAAAACTCTCAGACGGTTTTTCATGATCTAGGTTTTGGGTGCTAGCGGCTTGCATATCAGAGGTTTTATTATCATGGTCATCGCCAAGTAGCCCAAGCCCTGTTTGGGTTTGTTGATAAATTTCGATGCCATCGGCTTCATCTCGATAATGGTATTCTCGATACCCCAAAAAGATAAAATTATTGTCTAAAATCCAATCCAAAAACGCTTGAATTTCGGGAATTTCGGCTTGTTGTTGGGCAGGTAGCTGGCTAGTTGCCAGTTGTTGTTTGACATCAATCAGTTTTTGTCGCATGGCTTGCCAATCATTGACCACCTTATCAAGCACTTTGATTTTATCCAAAATCGCCGTCTGGATCTCAGCAAGTCTGTCGGCTGACTGCTGAGAAATTTCACAATAAATCAATGAGATAAACTTGGTGTCGCTACTTTGACTGACGCTGACATCTATCACTTGCTGCGTGTCGTCACGGCTGACTGCCATGATGGTGTGATGCAAGCGATGTACGGTGATATTCATCGACTCTAAGCTCATCAGCAAGGTATCGACCAAAAACGGGCGGTCAGATGCCACAATCTGAATAATGCTGTGTGCTGAGTGAAAGTGTTGGCTTTCATAATCGGGGTTAAACACTGCCACTTGCGGGGTTCCCAAGCGATGGCGTTGTAATAGGCTAAAATGGTTTAATGCAATCCCTGCCAAGGTTTCGCTAGTCAAGGGCTTTTCCGCTCCCTGCCCAAAGTGTTGCTGACTGTTTTGGTAATAATTATCCACAAATTTGTCGAGTACTGGACTGTCACTCACATACTTGTGGGTAAATTGCTTGATGTCGTCCATGTCGAGCGCGGCAAGGGTTGCGGTAGTGACGGTTTTTTTAGTATTCATGGTCATTTCTTCTTGTTTATTTCAGTTATTTATCGAGTCGAGGTAAAACCAGTCTAGGCACAAAAGCATAGCGCACGATTTTGTCAAAATCGTGACTGGTGAATAAATGTTTGAGTTTTTCAGGTTTGTTAAAGCCAATCAGCAGTATTTCATTGGGTGACCACGTTACCGAGCGAATAGATTTTTTCCAATTATCACCATCGCCAATCTCTAGACTAATTGGCACCTCGCTTTCCCAATGCTCGGTAGCGTGGTCAAAACCTGCTTGAAGCTGGTCACGCCATTCGTTGATGATGATATTCTCTGCATCAAACCCTGCTGCCGTAGGCGTAATATCCGTGTCTCGTACCCCAAAAGTGACAAACCGCAGCGGCACATCAAACATTGCCGCCCATTCTGCGGCAGTTTCTGCCAGTTCGTAAGATTTTTTTGAGCCAGATACTGCACAGCTTAAACGGGTGATTTTCTCACTAAATCCATGATTTTTATGAAATCCTTTTGGGGCAAGTGCTAAAGGTATCGTCGCATGATTGAGCAAATATTGCGTCACTTTACCTAAGATAAATTCGCCATTGAGTGCCATTTTGTCACTGCCGATGACAATGATATCAGCATACATATCCTTGGCGGTTTGCAGCAAACCTTGAGCGGGAGAATCAGCGCAACGAATCACATACTGTGCATCAATGTGGCTAGGTACTTCAAGTTTGACTTTATCCAATGACTTTTTGGCTTCTTCATGCAAAAACTGGTGATATTCCTCATCAACTTTGGAGGATTTTTTGGCTTTGGCAGGTTTGGGCAAAATTTGACATATCACGAGCTCGCTTTTTAGCATTTCTGCCAATACTATGCCAAGTTTTAACGCATCTTTGCCAACTGCATTGTCCAAATAACCGACTAACAGTTTCATACTCGACTCCCTGAGTGTTTTTCTAATGCTGAATTTTTTGAGGCGACAAAAAAGTAGTAACAGCCCGCTATGACTACCCAGATCCCTGCAATCACATACACAATGATAGCTAAGCTTGAAATCAAATACAAACACGCCAAAATGCTTAATATCGGTAATACAGGAAACAGCGGTACTTTAAAGCCACGAAGGGCATTGGGCATGCGATAGCGTAGCAAAATCACCCCAATCGACACCACGGTAAAGGCAATCAGTGTGCCCATACTGGTCAAATCCCACAGTACGTCAGCAGGGATAAAACCGGCAATCAATGATACAATGATACAATGATCGCCACAATCAAGGTGTTGGCATTGGGCGTCAGAGTGCGTTGATTGACCCGGTGAAAAATCTTGGGCGCAAGTCCATCTCGAGACATGGCAAACAAAATCCGAGTTTGACCGTACAGCACTACCAACGTAATCGAAAACACCGACACCACGGCCCCTGCTGCCAGCACGATGGCGGGCCATTTTGAGCCTGTAATGTTTTGCAAAATCACCGCCAAGCCCGCTTCTTGTCCTTCAAACAAGCCTTGAGCCTGAGCGCCTAGGGCAGTCAACGCCACCAAAATATAGAAAGTAATCACCACAAACAAAGCGGCAATAATCGCCAATGGCAGGTTACGGCGCGGATTTTCGACCTCTTCGCCAGCGGTAGACACCGCATCTAGCCCGATAAAGGTAAAAAAGATAGACCCTGCTGCCGCCCCAATCCCTGCTATGCCATGTGGGGCAAACGGTGTGAGATTGCCTGCATTAAATGCACTGCCTGCAATGGCGATAAATAGCACCAACACCGCAAGCTTGACCACTACCATGATGGCATTGACCTTGGCAGACTCCGCCACCCCACGCATCAACAGTACACAGCACAAAAACACCAAAACCGACGCAGGCAAATTGATACCCCCATCACCGCCAAAATACAGGCGATACCGTCCGCCTGTAGGGGTGCAGACAGCATCCAACTCGGCAAATGCACACCAAACACATTGACAATCAAGTTATTTAAATACTCACTCCAGCCAATCGCCACCGCCGCCGCTGATACGCCGTATTCCAAAATCAAACAGGCTGCCACCAAAAACGCCACCCCCTCACCAAGCGTGGCATAGGCATAGGAATACGACGAGCCAGAGGCAGGAATCATCGAGCTAAGTTCAGCATAACACAGTGCGGTCAAACCTGCGGTAATCCCCGCAATGATAAAAGAAATCAACACGGCAGGGCCTGCTACAGGAACCTGTTGACTTAATACAAAGAAAATACCCGTACCAATCGTTGCTCCCACCCCAAACATGGTAAGCTGAAACAACGAAATCGAGCGTTTAAGATGTTTGCCTTCTTGGCGGGTTTCCTCCACCAATTGGTCGATGGGTTTTTGGCGCAATAAGCGGTGGGTTAAACTTGGCGTCCGTTCCATAAGTTATCCTGTAAAAACAATATCCCTGAGTCCTACCTTAAAAACTGGCTTTGACAAATGAATACATGAGTTGAAATGGGTAAATAGTTTTTCCTAGTAAAAGTGAGTAGCTAAACAGCCATTCGCTCTTTTAATACCAAACCCGCGCGCAGTCCTTTTGCAACATTGGGATTGGGAAACAAAATATAAGCCGTGCCATCGTGCATTACGTAGGTCTGACCGCCATCAGTGGCAAGCGGTGTGCCTGCTTCAAAGGCGGTAAAATTAGGGGCAGTCGGCTCGACATATAGTACAAATTCATCGCTTTGCTTGATGATAGAATCGCTGACATCAAACACCCGTATCGCAGCTGTTTGTCGAGTGGGTAATGTCTGACCGCTGATGATCGCTCGGAGCACACGGTCGATAGAAGCAAACTGCCGCAAATCATTTTGCCCAAACGGCTTGGCTTTACCCAGCTCTAGCGTGGCACTAAACGCTTGGTGCGCTGAGCAACTAAACTGGGTGAACGTACCACCTTTGGTATTGTGATACACCAAGGCATCAAGTTCTGCTGCCGCTAGGCTGCTGAGCAAAAAATCATCCACCGCGGTTGCTGGATAGGGAAATAACGCAAATGTGGGCAACAGCGATGAGCGAATCGCGGTGTGCAAGTCATAATGATAACGAGGAAGGCGCTTATCCACCGTAGCAAAAAACTGGCCAACCCATTGCTCAAGTAATTTTGCCCGCAGGGCTTCTTGAGAGGTGAGCGAGGTTTTGTTTGGTTGATACGACTGATAAAACAAGCGGTTCATGTCAAACCCGATAAAACGCTTGTTTTGGCGAATGGCTTCAGGATTGCCCAAAATCAACAGCAATCGGCTATTGACCGTCAACTCACCTGCAAATATATCTTGATAAATCTGCTCTAACATCTCAATTGGGGCAGTTTCGTTGCCATGAATCCCTGCCGAAATCACCACTGATTTGTCATAAGTAGCAGGGGTAATACTCACCACACCTTCACCCAGCCATTGCCAAGTGATATTGTGGATTTTCCCTGCTTTGGTGGTGGGGCGTGTTCGGCTTAACACGTCTTGCAAAAAACTTGGCATAACAAGCTATCCTTTGATAAAACCTTGGTCAATTTTATTGCTGAAAATGATATACCGAGCCTAACTGCAAAATCTGGGTCAATTCATCCAACGCCTCATAACTCTCTTGTACTAGCGCAGGGTCGCCGATATCCGCTTGACTTAACGAATCACGGTAATGGCTATCCACCCATCGATTTAGACGCTCAAACAATCCATCATTCATCAACACGTGCGGATTGACCGCCTGTAGCTCGGTGTCGTTGAGGGCGACTCGCAACCGCAAGCACGCAGGACCACCACCGTTTCGCATACTTTCTCGCAAATCAAACACTTTGATATCATCAATCGGCGTACCCATGGCAATCATGTCGTTTAAATACGCCCACACCGCTGGGTGCTGACGAGATTCTTCAGGCACGACAATACTCATGCCACCATCAGGACGGGTCAAAAGCTGACTGTTAAACAGATAAGTCGCCACGGCATCGCTTATTGTTACTCGATTGATAGGCACTTCAATGGCAATCAATTCTTGCTCAATGCCTGCCATCTTACGGCGAATCTCATCTAGCGCTTGGGCTTGATTGACAAAAGCGGCTTCATGGCAAAATAATACTTGCTGATTGCTCACCGCAATCACATCATTGTGAAACACGCCTTGGTCGATGGCATCGGGGTTTTGCTGGATAAAAGCGACTCGCTGCGCATCTAGACCATGCAAACGGGCGATGGCTTGACTGGCTTCGAGCGACTGACGGGCAGGATAGCGTTTGGGTGCAATGTCACCGCCTAAAAACTGCTGACCATACACGAAGACCTGTACCGCAGGGTCAGCATAGTTTGCCCCCAAGCGATTGTGATTGGCGGCGCCTTCATCGCCAAACATTGCCACAGGGGGCAGGGCAGGATGATGGACAAAGTGATTGGGGTTGTTAAACATCGCTGCGAGCACTTTGCTTGTAGTGTCATGTTCAATCGAGCGATGAAATTTGTTATTGAGATTGGCGGCGGTAAAATGCACCCGCCCATCGTAACTGTCGGCTGACGGTGAAACCGTTGCTGCATTGGCGACCCACATCGAAGACGCTGAGGTCAAGTTAGACAGCAAACTGGGCGAGGTTGTCATTGCTTGACGAATCACACTGGCGTCATCGCCTGTGAAGCCCAGTTGGCGTAGGCTTGGTAAGTGAGGACGAGCTTGCGGGGCAATCACGCCTTGTTTTAGTCCCATATCTGCCAAGGCTTTCATCTTGATTAAACCTTGTTTGGCGGCAAGTTTTGGGTTCGCGACATGGTTACGGTTGCTGGTTGAAGCTTCATTGCCAAATGACAACCCTGCGTAATGGTGTGTCGGCCCCACTAAACCATCAAAATTGACTTCATATCCTGTTTTTGACATCCCTATATCCCTATGATTAATTTAAAAAATTCGCTTCGATAATATTTTAGTAACTTACAACACAACTCCTGGCGATAATTTCTCGGGCAAAGTTAATTGCTCACTCTCAAGCGACGCCATCGGCCACGCACAGTAATCAGCCGCATAAAACGCACTGGCACGATGGTTACCCGATGCACCAACCCCGCCAAACGGTGCGGCACTCGATGCCCCTGTCAAAGGCTTGTTCCAATTGACAATCCCCGCGCGGGCTTCCAGTAATAAACGCTCAAACAAGTCACGCTTTGGCGATACCAAACCTACCGACAACCCAAACCGCGTGTCATTGGCAAGACGCAACGCCGCGTCAAAATCGTTGTAACGATAAATGCACAACAAGGGTCCAAAGTATTCTTCATCAGGGATGTCTTTGACATCGGTCACATCCAAAATCGCAGGTGATAATAGACTGCTGTTGTCTTTAACAGACCGCATGATTAACCGCGGTTTTGCCCCCAACTCAATGAGTTTTTGTTGGGCAGCTAGCATATCGTTGGCAGCTTTTAGCGAAATCACGCCGCCCATAAATGGCTGGGGCTTAGCGTCCCATTCGCCAATTACCAGTTTTTTACTGGCATCAACCAAGCGTTCAATAAACGCATCTCCCGCTTTGCCATTTTTGACCAGTAAACGACGGGCACAGGTGCAACGCTGTCCTGCCGAGACAAACGCCGATTGAATGGTTAAATTCACTGCCGCATCTAGGCTGTCTGGCTCACTGTCATCCAAGTCATCAATAATCAAGGCGTTATTGCCACCCATTTCAAGGGCAAGGATTTTGTCAGGACGACCTGCCAACTGCTGATGTAATTGATAGCCTGTGTTGGCACTGCCTGTAAACAGCAAACCATCGATGTGCTTGGATTGTGCCAATGCCACGCCTGTGTCACGTCCGCCTTGCACCAGATTGATAACGCCATTGGGCAGACCTGCTTGTTGCCAAAGCTTGACGGTTGCTTCGGCAGTCCATGGGGTCAACTCACTGGGCTTAAACACAATCGTGTTGCCTGCAATCAAGGCAGGGACGATATGACCATTGGGCAAATGTCCTGGAAAATTATAAGGACCAAACACCGCCAGTACCCCGTGCGGGCGATGGCGTAAGGATGCCACGCCATCTGCCATTTTGGTTTCGCTCGCGCCCGTGCGCTCGTGATAAGCACGAATCGAAATCGCCACTTTACCTATCATCGATTGTACTTCGGTGAGGGTTTCCCATCGGGGTTTGCTGGTCTCTTGGCTGATGATTTCGGCAAGGGCAGTCTTGTTGTCTTCTAGCAATTTGGCAAAGCGTTCGATAATCGCAATTCGCTCGCTAATCGGCTTTTTTGCCCAACTGAGGAACGCTTGACGCGCCGCTTGACACGCCGCTTCAACATCCTCCGCCGTCGCTGCGTTGCCTTGCCAAATCACCGCTTGGCTCACCGGGTTGGTTGTTTGCCACACGTCACCGTGAGCTGTGACCCATTCACCATTAATAAGTAGCGTCGCCTGCAGGCTGTTTGGGCGTTTGTTGTCAACGGTTGTCATCTTATCTTCCTTAAATGATTGATTGCCATTTTTTACAAAAACATAGCTTTTATAAAACTATAAATAGTTGGGTAAAATGCTTTATCGGTCACGCGGTGCTGTTAGGCTGATGTTAATTAACCTAATGTTAATCGACTTTTATAAACCCATTAACGCGTAGGATTGAGCGGTAACACTCGCACATTCTGACCGTCTGTGAGATGAAGCTGTTTGGCTTGTTCTGTGGTCAACGATAGGGCGCCGTTAAGCTCGCTCGGTAATTCAAGCAAGCACGCTCGGTAGTCCAAATAATTATCATTGCCACACAAATATGGCTGAGTATCAGACGGGTTATCAGCGGTTGAATCGCTAATAGTGACGGTCACAAGCTGACTGTCATGCACCGCTCGAAGATTGCAAATTTCGGCTTCTAAGGTCGGACCTGCATCAAAAATATCGACATAATTTTGATACTTTAATCCTTCGCTTTCTAGGACTTTACTAGCAGGCAAAGTTTTTGGGTGGGTTTTGCCAATGACGGCTTGGGCTTCAGCGGTCAGCAAGTCCACATAAATGGGGAAGCGGGGCATCAGCTCAGCGATAAAGGCTTTTTTGCCAATGCCTGTAAGATAATCAGCTTCGGCAAAATCGATATCAAAAAAATGACTACCCACCGCATCCCAAAACGGTGAACGCCCGTTTTCATCTGAATAGCCGCGCATTTCAGCAATCAATTTTTCTTCAAAATACTGCGAAAAGGCAGCGATAAACAAAAAGCGGATTTTTGACAATAATTTGCCGTTGTGGTTTTGGCGGTAGTCTTCGTCCAAAAACAAGGTACAAAGCTCGCTACTGCCCGTCAAATCATTGCCCAAAATCAAAGTTTTCATGATGTTATGGGTGTCAAGACTTTGTGAAGAGTGCACCTGTTTGCCGACGTGGTAGGTATAAAACGAATCACCCAACCCAATCGCCACCTCAATCCCGCTAAGTCCCACGACTTTTTGGCTGTCGGTGTCTTCAAGCACAAACAAATAGCCTTGCTCACACTTTTTGGCGTCGCCTTTGAGGGTTTTTTCGATGCGTTTAAGACGGCTTAATAACACTTCTTTGTTGGCAGGCAGGGTCGTCATACCAATACCCGATTTTTCTGCCAACACAAAAATATCATCCAAGTCATTGACGCTTGCGTGTCGAACGATAAACATAGCGGTCACCTATCGACTTAATTGGCTTGATTGGCATTGGGTTGATTGGCGACAAAGCGAGCAATCGCACGCGCTAAACGGTTTAAGCCCTCGTCAATTTCGTCATCGCTAATAATCAGCGAGGGGGCAAAGCGAACGACATTTAAACCCGCTACCAAGACCAACACGCCTTCTTCACTAGCAAGGGTAACGATGTCTTTGGCTTTGCCTGCATAGGCAGGTTTTAGTACCGCCCCCAGTAACAACCCTTGACCTCGCACGGTCTCAAAAATAGGATAGGTTTGGTTGATGGCGTGTAGTCTATCAATGATGCGCTGTGAGCGAGTCTTGACCCCTGATAACACCTCAGGCGTATTGATAAACTCAAACACCGCGCCTGCAACCGCGCTGGCAAGTGGATTGCCGCCATAGGTCGTGCCATGGTCGCCAACCGCAAATTGACTGGCAAATTCATCCGTCGTAAGCATCGCCCCAATCGGGAAACCGCCACCCAGCGCTTTGGCGGTGGTCAAGATATCGGGCACAACCCCTGTATTCATATAAGCATACAGCGCCCCTGTACGCCCCACGCCAGTTTGGACTTCATCAAAAATCAGCAGCGCCCCTTTGTCATCACACAATTGACGTAAGCCTTGTAAAAACTCAGCATCCGCAGGCAACACACCGCCTTCACCTTGAATTGGCTCAACAATCACTGCACACGTTTGCTCATCAATCACTGCTTTTGCTGCCGCTAAATCATTGAACGGCACGTGGATAATACCGCCAGGTAGCGGGGCAAAATCTTTTGAATATTTTGGTTGACCGCCGGCTGCCACAGTAAACAGCGTACGACCGTGGAATGAATTGTCAAACGCCACGATGTTGCTTTTACCCTTGGCAAGCCCGATTTTACGCGCCAGTTTGAGTGCCGCTTCGTTGGCTTCTGCCCCTGAATTGGCAAAAAATACTTTGTCGGCAAAAGTATGATCAACCAACTGTTTCGCCAGTTTTAATACAGGCTCATTGGTATAACCGTTGCCGATATGCCACAATTTTTGACCTTGTTCTATCAAGGCTTTCACCGCCACAGGGTGAGCATGACCTAGAGCGTTCACGGCAATACCACCGGCAAAGTCAATATAGTCTTTACCATCTTGTGCCCATAGTTTTGCCCCGTCGCCTTTAACCAAAATAAACGAAGCAGGGGCGAAAACAGGGACCATGTATTTATCAAAATCTTGGCGGGTTGGTGGATTGGGTTGCGTGGTCATACGATTTCCTTATCAAAAAAAATGGTAGAAATAACTGTGTATAAAAGGTGTTAAATACTAAGTGCTCGTTGGCAAATTGCCGAATGTAAAAATATCCAAAGCTTGTTCATTAGTATAGACAATCAAATTGCCAGTAAAAAAGTCACAAAGTGATTATAATTAATTTATAATGAGCAAATTGCTAATAGGAAAAGTCAAAATGAATGATAATGACGAAAAGATTCTGGGTTTATTACGAGACAACGCCCGCTTGTCGATTAGCGCGATTGCTGACGTACTAAAGCTGTCTCGTAGTACGGTGAAGAAGCGTATTGAATACATGGAGAAAAAAGGTATCATCACAGGCTATACCATTCGAATGAAGCCAACTGCAGAAAAAAATTTGATTCGAGCGTGGATGAGTATTCAGGTGGAAGGTAATAAGGCAAGTTTGGTGATTCAACAGCTGCGTCTTAATCCCGCGGTTCATGAGCTGCACACAACCAATGGTAAATGGGATTTATTAGTAGAGCTCACGGCAGATACGTTACAAAATTTTGATAAAGTATTAGAACAAATTCGCAAAATTTCAGGCATTTATAATACCGAAACGAGCATTTTATTGACAACTTATAAAGTCTGATGTTGTGAGTCGATGATGGTGTAACTAGAAATGGCGTAGCTAAAAATTGAGTGTTTATGTACAAAGTGTCTATTTATAAAAGGGTTATAAAATGGTTATAAAATGGGTACAAAATCGGCATTATCTCGCTTTATTTTGCGGTGAAGTAGCTGGCATGGTCGGGGGATTACCATCTATCTATGTTATTATCTATGGCTATTATCTATGCTATTTGTTGTAACCAAAATCCACTAACGCCTTAACGCGTTTTACCTTTAAGTCCGTCATTTAAGCCCATCATTGAAATCATCCTGATTATCCAATGGAGTAGCAATCCAGACGAGGCGTCAGTTAACCAAATTAAAGTAGATAAACCGATGATGTATGTTGAATCAACCCCTGCGTAATGATATTGGGTTATTAAATAAAATTAATTAATCCTATTTTCTCGGCTCTACTGAAATGTTACAGTATGTTAAGATATATATTCTTCATAATCAGAAACTTAGTTTTGTTTTTGTAATATATAAGCCCTGTTAAATCTTGCTGTAATTTGAATTATTGTAAATAATTTGTTAAGGTTGCTTTCCAGTTAATCTAATGAAAAGATATCTTTATGAGTTCTGTGAAAGTCGAAAAATTCGGCCCTTTCCCTCGGGTTAATCGTCCTGTTTTTATTGCCTCCGCATTGCTGATTGTCGGATTTATTATTTTTGGTTCGTTATTTGGTGAGTTGGCAGGTGAAGTTTTTAACCAACTGCAATCTTTTATTACTCACCGTTTTCGTTGGCTTTTTATCATTTTGATGAATGTCGCGGTGGTGTTTAGCCTATATATTGCCTTGAGTCGTTATGGCGATATTCGACTTGGCCATCAAACAGAGCATCCTGAGTATAGTTTACTGTCATGGTTTGGGATGCTGTTTAGTGCGGGGATTGGGATTGGTCTGTTGTATTGGGGGACGGCAGAGCCCTTGTATCATTTTATGTCGCCTCCGATGGGGCAAGCCGAAACCGTAGAAGCGGCTAAACAAGCGATGAGTATTTCGTTTTTGCATTGGGGAATTCATGCGTGGGCGTTGTATTGTGTCGTAGCATTGTCATTGGCGTATTTTCATTATCGCCGTGGCTTGCCGTTGTCGATTCGCTCGGTACTGTACCCATTGATTGGTCAAAAAATCTATGGCAAATGGGGGCATGTGGTCGATACCCTTGCGGTGTTTGGCACGATGTTTGGGGTGGTGACCTCCCTGGGGCTGGGTGCCATGCAAATCAACGCAGGCTTTAGCAATGTGTTTGGTATTCCCAACAACGTCCCGGTACAGCTTTGTTTGATTGCGATTATTACCGCAATGGCGACGCTATCAGTGATGATGGGACTGGATAAAGGGATTAAACGCTTAAGCGATATCAATATTGTGCTGACTGTGTTGCTGCTTGGCTTTATGTTATTGTTTGGTCCGACCCAGTTTATCATCGATAGTTTTATTGAAAATATCGGCAATTATGTCAGCCAACTTATTCCGCTAGGATTTTGGAGTGAGGCGTATAGCAATACGGACTGGCAGGCAAATTGGACGATTTTTTATTGGGCATGGTGGGTGAGTTGGTCGCCATTTGTGGGAATTTTTGTGGCGCGTATTTCTCGGGGTCGTACTATCAGAGAGTTTATTTTTGGGGTGTTATTTATCCCGATGCTGTTGTTGTTCTTTTGGTTTACCACCTTTGGCGGCAGCGCGGTACACATGGAATTGATGGGCAATTATGGGCTGATAGAAGCAGTCAAAGCCGATTATGGTAGTGCGATTTTTAAACTGATTGAATATTATCCTTTAACCAAGCCTTTGACGCTGGTGATTGTGGTGATGATTATGTTGTGGTTTGTCACTTCATCAGATTCGGCAAGCCTTGTGATTGATATGCTCACGGCAGGCGGCGATACTAATCCGCCAAAAATCCAGCGGTTATTTTGGGCATTGAGCCAAGGGGTGATTGCTGCAGTATTATTGGTGGCAGGTGGGTTATCTGCGTTGCAAGCGGTCGCAATTATTGCAGGCTTTCCGTTTGCCATTGTGGTGTTTGTAATGATGTATTGTTTATGGCGAGGGCTAACACGCGATAGATTGACCCTGTACCGTAATCAACAGTGGTATATCACGACAGAGTCTGCTGAACATAATTCAGCAAATGAGTTTATTGATGAGCACTTATTGCTCGGTCCGCCCGTGGTGGCTAAAGATGACTAATATTGTTTTTCTTGATTAACATAAATGGACGGGTGCAAGCGTCGCAAAGCTGATGCCTGTCTAGGCAGTCAAGCAATGGGCGTTAATTGACAGAGTGACAGCCTAAACATACGTTACAAACAAAAACGCTATAACAAATGCCTAATCTATGGCAATATTTGATATTCCCATAAAATTGTATGCCCATCAAATAATAAGGAAACCCAAATGAGCAAGCCTGAAAAACCTTTTATTGCGCTTAATATCGCAATCCTAACTGTATCAGACACCCGCAGTTTAGAAGAAGATACCTCTGGTCAATACCTAGCCGATAGCCTTGTCGAATCAGGGCATACCCTGGCGGAGCGAGCCATACGCACCGATGATATTTATCAAATCCGTGCGATCGTGAGTCAATGGATTGCCGACCCTGCGATTCACGCTATCATTACCACAGGCGGGACAGGTTTTTATATCCGTGACCAAATCCCTGAAGCCCTAAGCCCGCTGTTTGATAAAGAAGTACAAGGTTTTGGTGAGATGTTCCGCGCGCTATCTCGTGATGAAATCGGCATGTCAACCTTGCAATCTCGTGCTTTAGCAGGCATGGCGAATAATACGGTGATTTTTTGTTTACCTGGCTCCTCGGGTGCCTGTCGCACGGGCTGGGAAGGCATTATCAAAGAACAGCTCGACAACCGTACCCGTCCGTGTAACTTTGTGCCGCATCTGATGCGTGAAAATCCAAAACATGACCATTAAATTGGCAGGGGTGGTGATTTTGGCGGGGGGTGAATCATCTCGGATGGGTTCGCCCAAGGCGCTATTAAGCTTGCCAAATGGCGAAACCTTGCTTGATTTTCATATTCGTCATGCCAAACGCTTAAATGTCCCTGTCATGGTGGCGGATAATGGTAAGCGCTTATGTCATGATACAACCGTCAAAATCATTGATGATTATCTGCCAAATCAACAAAATGGCAAAGGAGCAGGGGCGTTATCAGCCATGGCAAGTGCCATGAATCAAGTCATGTCTCCTTACCATTATTTACTGGTGATAAGCTGTGATAGTTTGGTTCATGCCCATCAAGTTTTTGATAAATTGCGTTATGCGGTAACTGATAATGAAGCGGTGATTTATTTAAAAGCTGAAAAGGATTATCCATTGTTGGGTTTGTATCGTACGGATTTATTAATAAAATTATACGATTATTTGGATAAGGGTCAGCGCGCAGTGATGAAGTTTTTGGCGGATAAAAAAATACAAACCGCTGCATTGCCGAATGAATGGATAGCTTTAGCAAATTTTAATACCAAAAATGAATTTGATTTGGCGTTGAACTCACTCAATGACTTAGGATAAATAGGTCAAATTTTGGGAAATTATTCACATTAACAGAATATAAAATAATTTCATCAATTAAGGGTAGGAGTTAAAATTTAGGCATGGTAATTGCATTTTTAAATTACCTTGTTTGATTATGTTGGAAAACTGCTATGCCTTCAATCAGTAGCCCTGTGAGTGTCGAATTTTTTCCCCATGACAGCGTGAAAGAAAATCGTTTTGACCTTCCTATAACCCCCAGACATGCAAAAGCTGTACAAAATCAGGGCAAAGTGTATCTGGTTGGTGCAGGTACAGGCGACCCTGAACTCTTGACCATCAAAGCTTATAAAACCATCTTGCAAGCGGATGTGATTTGTTATGACAATCTGGTGAGTGATGAGATTTTGGCACTTAACACAACGGCAGAAAAAATCTATGTGGGTAAAAAATGCCACAAGCACAGCATGTCCCAGCAAGACATCAATGGCTTATTGGTCACCCTAGCGCAACAAGGCAAAACTATTGTACGCTTAAAGTCGGGCGACCCGTTTATCTTTGGGCGTGGCGGTGAAGAAATGCAAACCGTGATTGGTGCAGGGGTAGCGTGTGAATCGATTGCCGGCATTACTACCGCGCTAGCAGTCGCCAATAGCGTCAATATTCCGCTCACTCATCGTGACCATGCCCAGTCGGTGAAGTTTGTTACTGGGTTTTTAAAGACTGATACGCCTAACGAGCAATTCGCTGAACTACTTACTGATAATCAAACGGTGGTGTTTTATATGGGATTAAATACCTTGCCAAATTTAACCCAAGGTCTGTTACAAGCAGGTAAATCAGCCGATACACCATTTGCGATTATTGCCAATGTCAGTCGTCCTAACGAGCAAGTTTTGGTGGGTACGCTAAGCACTATTCAAGCATTGCAAAATGACGCTAAACTGCCATCGCCTGCGGTGATGATTATGGGCGATGTGGTATCGCTGTATCATCAATTAAATGCGCCTACTTTAACGTATGCCGCATTGTAGGAATGATAAGACTGTACAGATTGTAGCCATAGTTTATCAGTTACTCAGTGGGTAGTGAGAAGAATAACTATGCTGACACAGGGGGGAGCGGATTGCTTACCCTCTATTTTTGTCAACACCTAAAACATAAAAAAGGCATGCGGTTTTGATGCCTTTTTTATGTTTGTGAGAACGTTGTGCGGGGTTTGGGCAAATTCAATCTGTCCTTACAGTTAATAAAGACTAAATCATTACCACGCCATTGGTCACGCTCACAGGGTAGGATTTTAACGCCACTTGCTCATCATCAAGACACTTACCTGTTGCCAAGTCAAAACGTTGTTTATACATAGGTGACGCGACATAACGCACTTTTTGCCCGTCAATTTCACA
>NZ_JBIQEC010000022.1:0-38969 GCF_045370505.1 Moraxella sp. 179-F 1C4 NHS
CGGTTTAATCATATGTTTTTAGCCACGTATGCGGTGTTTAAGCTTGAGTGTTTGAAAATCAAAACCAAGTTAAATCACTTTGCTTTGCGTTTGAAGTTACTCGTATCCGCTAATCAGTCGGCTTTTGCCCAGCTTAAGGCTATTAGCGGTGCGTAACTTCAGTATTTAAGCTAAAACCATCTAGGCTAAAACCATTAATCCTCAGCAAATGGCTGTCGGATTATTTACCACCACGCTCAGCACGGGCTTTATTGATGAGATAGTTAACCACTTGTGGCACTTTACCATCCTCACCCTCCACAACGTATTTTCCATCAACGACAACCGCAGGCACCCCTGACAGTTGGAAGCGCTGCGCCGCATCTTTTGAACGCGCGATACGGGTATTCACCGCAAAAGAATTGTACATACTGTTAAATTTATTGATATCCACACCTTTTGATGCGTACCATTGCCCGATAGAGGCTTGGTCAAATAATTTTTGACGGTCTTTTTGAATGGCGTCAAACATCGCTTGGTGGGTTTTGCCTTGATAACCTAATAACTGTGCGGCATAAAAACCGCGCGCGTTTTGTTCCCACACAGGGTTCATCGCAGCTGGCGTCTGCATAAACACCACATCAGCTGGCAATTTTTTTGACCACTGTGCCATGTAAGGTTCTAATTTGTAGCAGTGTGGGCAACCATACCAAAAAAATTCACGAACAATGATTTTATTGCCTTCAATTTTCTCTGGGTTTGCAAGCACCTTATAGTCTTGACCCGCTACAAAATCTGCAGCTTGGGTTGATAAACTGGTCAAGCCGATTGCAGCGGCGATTGCGGTCATTGCTAATTTTTTCATGGTTGCCTCATTAACAGTCAAATCATAGGGTCTAGCACGGCTCATATCTTATAGTATGTTATAGAAAATCGCTTGCTAGCAGGGCTCAAAATACGAAAATACCTGCGCGTTATACTATCATAAATTAAGGACGTGCCTAAGTGTAATACTTTGTAAACTAAAAAAAACTACACTGGTGAAAAAAATAAGCAATATGTTAATTAAATTTTCTAAATAAAAAAGCATACTTTTTTAAGTTTATTTTACCAGTCATACTTAAAGTTGGGCGGTTATGCGGCTGGGTAGTCATCAGCTATTTTACGCTACAATTTTACGCTATCAGCCTGCCACATAAATTCTACAGCGAATGGGCTAAAAACTGTTAGAATAAGGCTATTTTTGATAGCAATTGTGGTTAGCGAGCAACCGCATTTCAAAAAACGCGATAACATGTTATTAAAGTAAAAAGTATCGAATTAAAAAATAGCGAAGTAAAAATCAAACGGAACTATCATCATGACACAACCGAATCTACAGCAAAACGTCGACTTACAAGAAGTACAAAAATTCACCGACCTTGCCAATGAATGGTGGGACAAATCAGGTGCGTTTGCCACCTTGCACCAAATCAATCCGCTACGCTTAAACTGGATTGAACAGCAAACCATCGCCCGCCAGCAATCAGGATTAACGGGCAAAAAAGTGTTAGATGTCGGCTGTGGTGGTGGTATTTTGTCACATAGCATGGCAGTGCGCGGCGCCACGGTGACGGGTATTGATTTGGGAGAGGCGAACATCAAGGCAGCACAAATCCACGCCGAGCAAACTAGCCAAGCGATTGATTTTGCTTGTGTTGCTGTAGAAGATTTTGCCAAAGCGCACGCTGGTGAGTTTGATGTGGTGACTTGTATGGAAATGCTCGAGCACGTGCCAGACCCGCAGTCAATTATCAATGCTTGTTTTACCCTGCTCAAACCCAATGGCGTATTGGTACTATCGACCATCAATCGCAACCCAAAATCCTACCTGTTTGCGGTGATTGGCGCTGAATACTTATTACGCTTGTTGCCACGCGGCACACATGATTATGAAAAATTCATCACCCCAGCCGAGCTAGATCGCTTTGCTCAGCGGGCAGGCTGCAAACGTCAAGATTTAATTGGTTTACATTACAATCCACTTATCAAGCACTATTGGCTGGCACAAAATGTTGACGTTAACTACATGATGGCGGTATATAAGCCTCAGTAGTTGGCTTTACTTAAATATTAATCGTTGATTTGAGCAAAAAATGACTGAAAAATGCCAAGCCGTATTGTTTGACCTTGATGGCACCTTGATTGATACGGCACCTGATTTTATCCGGATTATTAAGGTGATGTGCGCCAAACACCAGCACCCAGCGCCCAGTGATATCGCCATTCGCGAGCAAGTTTCTGCGGGCGCCAGAGCGATGGTCAAGCTGATGTTTGGCGAGCTTGCCAATGTGACTGAGGATGACCCAACCTTGTTGGCTTATCGGCAAGAGTTTTTGGACACCTATGAAGCCGATATCTGTGTCGATAGCCGCTTGTTTGATGGGCTTGATTCGCTGCTAAAAAACTTGGAATCACGTGGTATTGTATGGGGCATTGTCACCAATAAGCCGCGTTATTTGGCGGAAAATTTATTAGAGAGACTTCAGCTAACTGAGCGCTGTGGTGTATTGGTATGCCCTGATGATGTCAAACACACCAAACCTGACCCAGAGCCCATGTATTTGGCAGTAGCACGGTTGAATGAACAACTCAGGGGTCAGCTACAGCCTGAAAATTGTGTGTATGTCGGTGACCATATCCGTGACATTCAAGCGGGCAATGCGGCGAATATGCGCACGATTTTGGCAGCTTATGGCTACATTCCCCCTGAAGACCAAGCGGATTTGGGCAGTTGGGGCGCGGATAACATAATCCATAGCGTCGCTGAATTGACCGCTTTGCTGGGCGATTGGACGGATGCTTGAGCGGATATTTGAACAAGCGACTAGGCGCTTGATGCATAGACAAGGTGTTAACAATTTGCCCGATTTTTAGGGAATTTTTTAGCAAGCTTTTGAGAAAAATTTTGAGGAAACTATGACTTTAGCAACGCATGATGATATCCGTAACTTTATCCCACCTGCCGACTGTCTAAAAGGTAAAAATATTTTGGTCACAGGGGCAGGTGATGGCATCGGCAAAGCAGCAGCGCTAAGCTATGCAAAATATGGCGCGACCGTGCTACTACTTGGCAAAACCGCGAGCAAGCTTGAAGCCGTGTATGACCTAATTGAAGCAGAGGGCGGTGCACAGCCTGCTATGCTACTGATGAATTTAGAGAGCGCAAGCTACACAGAAATGCAGCAATTG
The DNA here is from genome assembly GCF_045370505.1 of Moraxella sp. 179-F 1C4 NHS. Lineage (NCBI taxonomy): Bacteria > Pseudomonadati > Pseudomonadota > Gammaproteobacteria > Moraxellales > Moraxellaceae > Moraxella > Moraxella sp. 179-F 1C4 NHS. Next base: position 3,211 of record NZ_JBIQEC010000022.1, read on the forward strand.
GCGATTTTGATTGAGCGTGAAGTCGGGCATTTGGACGGTGTTTTACACAATGCAGGGTTGCTCGGTGTATTGACCCCACTTGAGATGTATGACCCGATTATTTTTGAGCAAGTGATGAAAGTCAATTTTAATGCCACCTTTACCCTTACCCAAGCTTTGTTACCGCTCCTCAAATCTGCGCAAAGTGGCTCAGTGGTGTTTACCTCTAGCAGTGTCGGCAGCCGTCCACGCGCGTTTTGGGGGGCATATGCGCTGTCAAAATTGGCGGTAGAAGGGATGAGCGATATTTTCACCCAAGAAACCCAAAAAACCACCACCCTGCGCTTTAACTGTATCAATCCCGGTGCCACGCGTACCCAAATGCGTGCTGCTGCTTATCCAAGCGAAAACCCCAACACCTTGCTTGCGCCAGAAGACTTGATGAGTGCATATGTTGCCTTGATGAGTGATGAGGCGGCAGGTATCAAAGGTCAGGTGATTGATTTACAGCCACAATAAAATGGCGCGATGATGGCTTTAATACGCTATTGAAATTTGACAAAACCACTACCATATTATTATGGTTAACCTATTAAAATCTAAGGAAAAATATGGCAAGTGGTTGGGCTGCAGATGGCGCAGAAAACGAGCAAATTGAAGCGACTATTAATGACGCGATTGAACGGGCAAAACGGGCATTGCCACAGGGCGAGAGCCTAACTCATTGTGAGGAGTGCGATGCCCCCATTCCCGAAGCACGGCGTCTTGCGATGCCTGGGGTGCGCTTGTGCGTGCGTTGTCAACAATCGCTAGAACAGCATCAGCAAAAAGTTGAGCTATTTAATCGCCGTGGTAGTAAGGATAGCCAATTGCGCTAAGCGTATTGGCTAACGCTGTCGTTCATAACAGTTGTATTTCATAACAATTGAAGCTTATAAAAATTTTTCAAGCGGCAGGTGCGATAGCATCCATACTAGCGTACGCTGCCAAGCCTTGGTTTGTGGCTCTTCATCATACGTGACGGTTTGACCGTTTTCGAGCGTTGACCACTGAATATTGTCATCTTTGAGCGACAAGGTGTAGCTAGTTGTTGGCAAGGCCTGCAAAAATTCATTGCGGATTTTGTTGGCAAGTACAGGGTGGGCGATGGCAACGCCAAGTTCGGTATTGGTCAAGGCTGAACGCGGATCAAAGTTGAACGAGCCGATATACACCTTTTCACCATCGCTTTCAAACGTTTTGGCATGCAAGCTGGTTGCAGAGCTTCCCGTCAAGTATGAATCACGCAGATTGTCTTTGATGGCATTGGGTTTTAGTTCATATAGCTTGACCCCAGCTTTGAGTAAGTCTTTGCGGTGTTTGGCATAGCCGGAATGCACGAGCTTGACATCGGTGGCGCTCATGGCATTGGTCAAAATATTTACCGCCACGCCTTTTTTTGCAAGGTTGATAAAATAGTCTTTGCCTTGCTCCGTGGGTACAAAATACGCAGAGATTAAATTGAGTTCACGGCTGATTTTACCTAAGCTTTGGTTGATGTCTAACCCTTGGGTATTGGCTTTGCTGCCGAGTTTGTCAGGATTGTCCGTCAATAGCTGGACGCTTGCCCAGTAGAGCGGCAATTTTTGTTGTTTGATTTGGTTGACAAAGTCGATTGCCACCAAGCGCTTTAGATAGTCGTTTTTCAGCTTTAGCACAGGGTCGAGTTGTTGTGATGCGGGTTTATCAGCTTTTTGGGTTTTTGGGGTAAATACTTGGTTTAGGGCGGATGGCTCAGGTTTTTTGACCAAATCGGTGATAGGAAAAGCCAGTTTATGGTTCCAATATTGGTCAAATGCTTGTGACATCTGCGGCACAATATGACCAACCATCAGCACATCTAGGTCAGAAAATACCATCTCTTGGTTTAAAGAAAAATACTCATCCCCGATATTGCGCCCGCCTGTGATGGTGATTTGGCTATCAGCGGTGATGGATTTGTTGTGCATACGATGATTGAGCCGCTCAAAATCGCCCACAAACCCTAGCCAGCGCCACGAGCGAAAACGATTGGGGTTCATCAATCTTACTTCAATATTGGGGTGTTCATTGAGTAGCCACAGCGTTGGGTCGAGACCACGGGTATTGTTGTCATCTATTAATAATCGCACGCGCACACCGCGCTCTGCCGCTTCTTTGATGGCTTGGAACATCAGATTGCCAGTGATGTCGTTATTCCAAATATAGTACTGTACATCTAGCGTTTTCTCTGCGGTGCTAATGAGCAGCATACGTGCGGCAAACGCATCCATGCCATCGGGCAAGGGATAAACGCCCGTTTTTTGTGGATTGCTTTTAACCAATTCTGCGATGCCATCGGCCATGCTTTGCGAGCCAAATTGGCGAAAACGGCTGGAGGGCTCATCAGGTGGCATATCGGTTGCCACCGTTTTTTGATGGTCTTTGGTAATGACAGCGGTTTGATACGTGCTGGATTTGCCCGTGTTGACAGGCAGACGACCCCACCAGGCGATAAAAAACAAAATCGCCATACACACCAAAAACAGGCTGGCTAAAAAAATAAGACGACGTTTGAACAGGGGTCTTAGCATGATGGCACCCACCAAGGTCAATTAAGCCATGGGTTAAATTAGTTAAATTGACGCCCAATAAATTTGACGGTTTCATCCTTGGCTTTTTTGACGGCAAGCTTGCGGTTTTGTCCCAGCAGTAATTTGATTTGCCACAGTTTTTCTTGATACAAAGTTGTTGCAGGCGTGTGATACATGGTATTGATGATGCGTTTGCTCGCCAAGACGGCATCGGGGGAGCGATTGCTTAATTCTGCGACCAAATTCTTCGCAACTTCCATTGGCGTGTCGCTTAGATGGCTGACCACACCGTAGTCAAAGGCTTGCTGACCGTCAAAAATCCGTGCCGTCATCGCTAATTCCTTGACGATATCGGCGCGTAGCACTCCCATCGCAGACTGGGTCAGTCCCATATCCGGCACCAGTCCCCATTTGGCTTCCATAATGGCAAATTGGCAATCCGCTGTGGCGATACGAATATCGGTCGCCAGTGCCAACTGTAGTCCTGCGCCAAGGCAATGTCCATGCAATACACTGATGACAGGCATCGGCAGTTCTCGCCACACAAGGCACACTTTTTGAAATTTACTTTGAAACGGTTTGATAAGCTCCCAAGCGACCTGTTTTAGATTTTTTGGGTTGTTTAAATCCGCCAAATCGATGCCGGTAGAAAAGCTTTTACCTTCACCTGCCAAAATCACTGTCCGCACGTCCGTCCATGTGGTGAGCAGGTGGGCTAAATCAATGAGCTTATCCATCAACGCAAAACTTAACGCATTGCGCTTGTCAATCCGTGTCAGCCAAACAATGACGCTATCATCACCGCTAAGTTCCAACCGCACATCGGGCGCAAGGTTATCGTTTGCAGCTTTGATACGCTGCGCTAAAGACACAGCAGTAGCACGCTGAGAAAATGGCAAAAACCCTACACCCGGCAATATTTTTGATACCGACAAAACCGACATACGCATCCTTAAAATTTAACTGTCCCAATAAACTTAAAAAAATGTTGCGAAAACGCGAAGATTTGCAATCATTAATCTCACTTTACTGATTTTGTTGGTTGGGCACAAGAGGCGATATCGGACGATACGTTTAAGAAAGGTAACGTGGAATAGCAAGTATGCCAAACCTAGGTGGCATTGTGGTGATGGGTGTCAAATCATCTTCCAGGTCATGTCGTTTTCTTTGAGCTGGGCATATTTGAGTGCAGGGAATTGACTCAAATCAGCCTGTGCCAAGTTATCGAGCGCTTGTAGCATTTGCTCGTAATAAGGCGCCAAAATGGCAAATTGCGCAGGCGAGCTATTGTTGATATTTAGCAAGCACTTGTCTTCAAGATTTTGGCTGGCTTGGCGGAGCTGTGGTACGCCCGTATAACGACTCGCCCCTAAAATGCGATGCGCCGCGTGGGACAAGGCTTGCCTGTCGTGGCGCTGCCAAGCCTGCTGCAAGTCACTTTTTTCCTGCTCAATCGACTCAATCAGTAGGGTAATTAAATTGGCTGCCAAATCAGGCTTACCTGCTACCCGCATCACCGCATCATCCCAATCAATGACCGCAAGACTTGCTAGTGACTCAGCGCTATGCTGACTGCTGACCGATGGTAGGCTTGGCAAATTAGCGTTGTCATCGGTGGTAGTCGCTGAGGCAGCTAATGGTGTATGAGCAAATACGGCACTCTCTTTGGGGGTTGCAGGTGCAGTACGCAGGTTATTTGCCCCAGACGCTATCGAACGCGCCGAACTAGCCGACTTGCTAGCAGATTTGTCAGAAGCCACATCAGCGGTTAAATCAGACGTCAAATTAGCGGACACGGACGTACTGTGTTTACCCAACCAGCGTTGCAGAATTTGCAATAACTGGGCTTGACTGATTGGTTTGCCCACATAGTCATCAATCCCAGATGCCAATAATGTATCGCGTTCATCCGATAGACTATGTGCGGTCAGGGCAATAATCGGAATATGTTGATGTCCTGCTTGCGTTTCAACCTTACGGATTTGGATGGCGGCTTCACTGCCTGACATTCTTGGCATTTGAATGTCCATAAAAATCAAATCCACGGCAGTATCGCTTTGTGACTGGTGAGTGGTTATGTATTCAATGGCGTCAAACCCACTATTAACCGTCACCACATTAATGCTCAGCTCAGCCAATAAGGCTTCTAGTACCAACAAATTGGGCAAATGGTCATCCACGGCAAGCACAGTAAAGCCATGCCACTGCGGCAGTGTAGGCTCTTGGCTGTTGGCAGAATTGCTATCGAGCAGCTGATAAAGCTGTCGACGATCGAGCGGCTGATACAAGGCTTGTGCCTGGTAACGCGACAACAATTCTGGCTCAAGATTGACTTGATAGCCAAATAGTAGCAATTTACCAGCATAATGTAAGCGTACTTGTTTGAGCAGCGACGTGGTGTCCTCAGTGGTGCCATTGTCTACGATGACCCAATCCCAATGATTGCCTGTTTCTTTGAGCGATTCAAGTAGGCTGGCTAGCGTACTTGCGGTAGTAATGGCAATCGGTAATTTACGCAGCGAGCCTTTTAACACTTGTAAGCTTGCAAGATGGTCAATCCAAACCAAGATATTTACCGCAGCAGTGGTATCAGCCGCCACATAACCGGCATCGCTTTTTGGCGGGACGATGGCGGGTAACTGCCAAATGGGGTCATGGATAAGCAGCCGCTGCTGCTCTTGGTTGCTGATACTCATCGGCAAGGTAAACCAAAACGTCGTGCCTTTGACTTTGTGTGATTGGCTCGCATCACCCGCTTGCTCAGTGGCGTTGTCATAAAAACCAATATTGCCGCCCATCAGATAGGTGAGTTGTTTTGAAATCACCAATCCCAGTCCCGTACCACCATACTGACGAGTAATCGAAGGATCGCCTTGGGAAAAACTTTGGAACAGCAATTTTTGATGCTCAGGCGAAATCCCGCGCCCTGTGTCTTGCACACTGATATGAATTAAATCATCGATGTCATCATCCAGACTAACCCGCACAATGACCTCGCCATCATCGGTAAATTTGATGGCGTTGTTAACAAGATTGGTCAACACTTGCTTGGTTCGTAACGCATCCCCCACCAGATAATGTGGCACATCGTCATAGAAGAACACCGCCAGGCGTAAATCTTTCTCTGCCGCCAGTGGCGATAGCATATCCACCACATCGTAGATACTGGCATACAGGTCAAATTCATGACTATCTAGTACCAGTTTACCGGCTTCAATCTTAGAAAAATCAAGCACGTCATTGACCAAGGCTAATAGGTGCGCTGAAGACTTACGAATCGTCTGCACGTACAAGTCTTGCTCGGCATTTAAGCCGCCATGACGGGATAATAGGTTGATAAACCCATCAATACTGTTAAGTGGGGTGCGTAACTCGTGGCTGATATTGGCTAAAAATGCCGATTTGGTTTGACTGGCTGAAACCGCAGCATCACGCGCATTGCGAATGGAGATGTTTTGCATTTCCATCTCGTCAAAAGCCAATCGCAAATCATCTTCGGTCTGTTCGGCGTGATTCTTGAGTTCTTGGAAACTTTTATGCAGACGCCTTAAGGTCTTGACCAAATCCTGTTGCAGTTGGTTGATTTCACCACTGGCGTTGATGGTCATCGGTTTATATAGGTTGTTGGCGTTGGTGCGCTGCAAATGTAACCGCATCTCATAAATCGGCGCAATCCAGCGTCTGGCATATATATGGGTGGTCAATAGCAGCAGTAAAATAGTAAAAAGTCCGGTAATCGCTAACGCCAACATCACTTGATAGCGAGCCACTTGTAGCGGCTCATTATCAATATTGACAATAAGCCACAAGGTCGGTAGTGGGGCAGTCGCATTGGCGGGCGGGCTTAGTACCAATTTTCGACCAAATAAACTACTACCCTTGCTATTAAACAGGCTGTTGGATTGGGTATTGAGCTGCGTCAGCAAATAAGTTTGCTGTGCATTACTTTGCGCCTCAAGGTGTCGTCCCAAAAAAGGCAACAAGCGCGGATTGGGCTGTTGTGACAAATCCCCAAAACTGACCAACACTTTGCTTTGTTCGTTGACAATCGCCACGCCTTGCAAGTGTTTGTCGTTGATGGCATTTTGTAGGGCAAATTTCACATTGGCTTGCAGTGTCGCCAATTCTTTGGGCGATAGCTCAGCTTTATTTGCGCTGTGTTTGTTTAAGTTATCTTTATTTAAGCCATCTTTACTTGAGCGATTATTGCTATTAGGCTGAGTGCTAGTTGTAGATAGCGCTTGGTTGATTTTAATCAGATTCGCCTGCATGGAAGCGGCGACTGGCTGCAGAGTCACCAGCAAATTATCCGCGGTTGATTGCTGAATGGTACGCGCAGCACGGCTGGTATCCGATAACACCAAAAAACCACCCGTCAACGCGAGTGCGCTAATCGGCAAAAACACCAACAGTATCAACTGTCCATAAGCGGTGGAAAAATCCAAGTGAAATCGTTTGCTCACATTGCTAGCCTTGCATCAGCCTAATTTAGGCATCAGATTTTTTATCAGGGTTTTGGGGTATAGCGTTTCATTTTATAGGATTTTAGCCAATTTTGCTTGGGTAGCTGGGTTTTTTGTCGCAAGTAAATTTTTGATAAGTCTATACCCCAGCAAAAAATCGAGATAAAATCAGATGGGGTAGCGGTTGAAAATGACTTGCATAATAATCATGATTCGCCACTGACGGGTGATATGAATTTTGCTAAACTACGCGCGCAATCCAAAAAATTTACTGTTAAAAAAACTAATCAACGCTGGCTAATCTATAAGCTAGACTAAATGCTTTTGCTAAAAACTCGTATTATCAAAAGTTCATGGCCAAAAACTAAGGTTGTCTTATGACCCATAATAATTTCATCACTGAAACCAGCACGCTCAATGACTGCATTGGGCATACGCCACTGGTCAAGCTAGCGCGATTTGCACCGCAAACCGACCAAGGCACAGCCACCCTGCTTGCCAAACTTGAAGGCAACAACCCAGCGGGCTCAGTGAAAGACCGCCCTGCATACAATATGTTTTATCAAGCTGAACTGCGTGGCACTATCAAGCCAGGCGACACCATCATTGAGGCCACCAGTGGCAATACGGGCATCGCCCTTGCCATGGTCGCGGCAATGCGCGGCTATGCGATGACGCTGATTATGCCTAGCAACTCTACCCAAGAGCGTAAAGACGCGATGGCAGCGTATGGGGCGACACTGATTGAAGTCGATAACATGGAGTCGGCACGTGACCTTGCCCAGCAAATGCAGGCAGAAGGTAAAGGCATCGTACTCGATCAGTTTAACAACCCTGACAACAAACAAGCGCATTATCTGACCACAGGTCCTGAGATTTGGCAGCAAACCAATGGCACGATTACCCACTTTATTAGCTCAATGGGTACCACAGGCACCATCATGGGCGTGTCCAAATACCTAAAAGAACAAAACCCAAACGTGCAAATTATCGGTTTACAGCCCGCTGAAGGTGCTAATATCGCAGGAATTCGTAGATGGCCAGCCGCTTATTTGCCAAAGATTTTTGAGCCAAGTTTGGTGGATAGGGTGATGGACATCGATCAGCACGATGCGGAAGTGTTTATGCGTAAGCTTGCCCGCGAAGAAGGGATTTTTGCGGGGGTATCATCCGGTGGTGCGGCGTGGGCAGCGTACCAAATCGCTAAAGAACACCCGGATGCGGTGATTGCATTTATCGTCTGTGACCGTGGCGATCGTTATCTATCAACAGGGTTGTTTGGTGTTAAAGATGACGCTTAATACCCAATAACCTAAAGCAGAAACTAACAAGGAAGTATTATGGCTACGCCAGCGCCGATTTTAGTATTTGATATCGAAACCATACCCGATGTTGCCACAGGCAAGCGGCTATACCCTGAGTTGGCTGGGTTATCGGATAACGATGCCATGACCAAGCTTATGGCACTGCGTGAGCAAGATGTTGGGCATCCTTTTATGCCCCTGCCCTTGCACCAAATCGCTTGTCTTTCGGTGTTGTGGGTCGCGGGCGGCAAAATGACCCTCAAATCGCTGTCGCTGGCTGACCATAGCGAAGCGCAAATGATTCAAACCTTTTTTAATGCCATTGAAAAAAATCCGTTGTTGGTGAGCTGGAATGGCAAGGGCTTTGATATACCCGTCATGGTGTATCGGGCGTTACAGCATGGTCTAACCGCGCCCAAGCTGTTTAGCCAAACCGGTGAGATGAGATACAACAACTATATCAACCGCTATCATGACCGTCATACCGATTTGATGGTGAAGCTTGCCATGAATAGCACGTCGCAAAAACTTGATGTCGTGGCATCCTTATGCGGCTTTGCAGGCAAGCAAGCGTTGGACGGCTATGATGTGGTGCCTATGGTGCAAGCAGAGGCATGGGATAAGCTCACTACTTATTGTGAAAGTGATGTGCTTAATACTTGGCTGATTTTTTTGCGCTACCAACGACTCACGGGACAATTTTCAGCGCAGCAAAGCGAGCAATGGGAGTCCACCACCCGAGACTATCTGCAATCGTTCACCAATCAAGACAATAGCCTGCGCCATGATAAGTTTTTGCAAGCGTGGCAACCTGCTAGCAATTTAGCCGCTGACAAACATGTCACTCATGTCACTGATATCGCCATCACCCAGCCGTCATCTAATACCCCAACTGCCCAAGTAGAATCACCATGAATACCATTTTTCCACCCAGCCAAGTGGTGGCACTGCCCATCCATCAATCCGAGCAAACCTTTCCTGTCCGCCGCGTGTATTGCGTGGGGCGCAACTATGCCGACCACGCCCGAGAAATGGGCAGTGACCCAGACCGTGAGCCACCATTTTTCTTTTGTAAAGCCGGTGACAGCGAGTCGATAATTGCGGTTCGACCCGATAGCATTGCCCAATTGCCTTATCCGACTAAAACGCAAGCGCTACATTATGAAGTAGAATTGGTGGTTGCGATTGGCAAAGCGGGCGCTAATGTGAGTGTGGCAGAGGCACATAACTTGATTTTTGGCTATGCCGTGGGGCTCGACATGACGCGCCGCGACTTGCAAAACGAAATGAAAAAATCGGGTCGTCCCTGGGAGATTGGCAAGGCGTTTGACTATTCGGCACCCATTGGCGAAATTTATCCCGTTGCTAGCGTTGCTGAGATACAACAAGCGAATATTTCACTGGCGGTGAATGGCGAGCCCAAACAACAAGGCAATATCAATCAGTTAATCTGGAATGTGGCAGAGACCATTGCCAATTTATCAGAGTTTTTTGAACTCAAAGCAGGGGATTTGATTTTTACAGGGACGCCAGCGGGCGTCGGTGCGGTGATCAAAGGCGATACCATCCTCGCGCAAATTGACGGACTGGGTAAAATTGAGTTGCTGGTTGTGTAAAACTTCGAGTATAAAAGATGAAAAAAGGCGCTAATAACAGCGCCTTTTTTATTAAGATGATTAATTTTATTGTTACGTTTGTTATAGCACTTTTTCAATCTGAAAACCCATCTTTTGCATGAGTTCAGCTTTATCAAACGGCGCAAGGCTGGCACGAGTAAATGGCTTGTCTTTAAGATAAGTTCTTGTTACCCGCTGTAAATCATCAAGGCTGACCGCCAAGATTTTGGCACGCATCGCTTGTTGCCACTCTTTGCCGCGACTATGCAACTCAGCAAACAGCGCCTTCACCGCTTCACCCGCCGGACTTGCGGGCTTATCCATGCCTGCCATCAATCCTAAAATCGCTTCTTCAATCCAAGCATCGGTTTTTTCGCCTGTAGTTTGCGCGAGTAACCAATCAATACTACCCAAGAAGTCATCAAACGTGGCTTGGTCACGCGGGTCACGGTAGCTATAAAACTTGAAAGAGCAGGCATTGCTATCATAGCTCGCGCCGCCGCCATACGCCCCGCCTTGCTCGCGAATGGTACGATGCAGATAGTTGTTGCGTAGTACGCTTGAGAGTACCATCAAGGCAGGGGCATCTGGATGGTTGGTCGGCACGGCATCAAAGACAAGCGCATGATGAAATACATTGGTTTGCGCAAGCCACGCGATATCGCTACTGTCAGTGGTAATGGGCGATTCGATTAAGGTAGCGGTAGGCTCGTCAACAGGCGCTTGCCAGCTCTCGCTAATTGCTTGCTGCAGCGTCGGTAATACCTCTGCTTCGGCGATGATAAGTGCTTGTTTTGGCAGGGCTTTGATGTAGCGATGTAAATTGGCTAAGCGCTCTCCGAGCTTTTGCCACGCACTGCTATCTTGCTCTGCTTGCTGCAAAAATTCAGTTAAGCTATTTAATGCAGGCAAACCACCGCGTACATATTCAAGACGGGCGATTTTACTGGTGTTACGGCTCGCTGTTTGCATGGCATACGCATGACCTGCATTGGCAAGGCGCGATTGCCAGCCCATTTGTTTTTGGGTCAGTAGCTCTTCCATTCGTGCATATTCAGTAAAAATAGTGTCGTTGAGCACTTCTTTAACCAGCTCAATCGCTTCAAATTTACGTGACAATGAGCGGGTAGCGACCACCAAGAAGCTATCCATTTTTTCGGGATTGTCAGGTGACGTGCGCTGGCTGATTCTGACAGTCACACCGCTTGAATGGCGTGCTTGCCGCGCTTGAAATGCCAAGGCATCGTGTTTGCGGGTGCCCACTTCGCTGATCAAGCTCAGATAGGTTGGTAAATCTGGGTGATTGATAAGCGCTTCATGACCCTCTAGGGGCATAATCACTTGATAATAGTACAGACCGTTGGTGCCTGCTTCATATTCATACAACGTACTTGGCAGACCACTTAGGGTGATATCACGTTTTGTACCTGTTTTAAATTGAATTTGGGCAGGAATATCCGCCAATCCCACTTTAGGTAGCAAATCCACATCATCAGGCGTAGCTTGGCGTTCGGCAAGGGCTTTGGCTTGGCTGATGAGCGCATTACGCGTATCATCGGTCAGTGCCGCTTCAATGGTGTCAAGTTTGGCTTGCTCATCCTTGGCTTGTTGCTCAGATTTGCTCGCATCAGGGATGAGTGTCAAACGCACGCGATGCGGATTGTCGAGCAAAAAGCTGCGAATCAAATTGGCAATAAAATCAGGGTTTTGTACTTGTTCACGTAGCCAGTTTAGGTTTTCATCGATGTCCCACACATGCATGGGGTCACCATCGTGGATAGCAGTACTAAAGCCTTCAAGCATCAAATTTAGACCATATGGCATACTATCGCCACCGATATGACGTTGGTCGATTTCGATTTGGTGCAAAATGGTTTCAATTGCTTCACTGTCCACAGGCTGGTCCGCCACTTGTTTGAGTAAGTCCAAAATCCCTTGCTCAATGGCATCGCCATGCTCAGGTTCAGAGCCACGGACACCCGCATAAAACACCATCTGATAATGGCTGTCATCCAAGCCCAGTAGCGGCGTTGGGGCAGATGCCAGCGGATGGCTATCGAGGTACGCCCGCAGCGGCGAACCGGCATGTTCAACCAATACGCCTTCAAGTAGTCGCATAGCCAGACGCTGCTTACCGTCTAAAATCGATGGTAATAACCATGCCATGACGTGATGGGTTTGTTTGGGTTTCACCGTATCGACACTGTAAGTGTCCGTCACGCTGATTGGCGCGGTCAATGATTTTTCGAGTCGTGAGGCGTGTTTTTGCCCTTTAGCAAACGCTTTACCTGCCACCGCCAATGCATCCTCATGGATACGGGCTTGGGTCTCTGCCACAGGGATATTGCCAAAGCTCATTACCACCGCATTGCTTGGGTGATAGTGACTTTGATGAAACTTGACCAAATCAGCATGAGTCAGCTCAGTAATGGCAGCAGGCTCACCGCCAGAATTGTAGTGATAAGTGGTTGTGGGGAATAAATGACGCGCCAGCGTGTGATATAACTGGTCAATCTCGCCACTCATCGCGCCTTTCATTTCATTAAATACAATGCCTTTATACTGGGGTTTGCCGTCTTCATCAAGCTCCACTCGAATCCCTTCTTGGGCAAAATCGAGCGGATTTAAACTTGGGAAAAATGTCGCATCTAGATACACCGACAACAAGTTAAAATAATCTTGACGGTTTTGGGTGGCAAACGGATACGCCGTCCAATCTGCCGCAGTAAACGCATTCATAAAAGTATTAAGCGAGCGCTTAATCATGCTAAAAAACGGGTCGCGCACGGGATATTTTTCAGAGCCACACAGACTGGTATGCTCTAAAATGTGCGCTTCACCGCGGTCGGTCATCGGCTGGGTGCGAAAGCCAATCATAAAGGCATTTTCATCACTCGGGTGGGCGAGGTGATAATGAATCAACCCCGTGGCGTTATGTTCACTCACTAGCACATCAAGCGATAGCGCATCGATACGCTCATGAGCGCGTAGGGTAAAAGCAGGGTGTAGGGTCAAATCTAAAGCAGAGTCGTGAGAAGTTGCGGGCATGAAGTTACCTGTGTGTCATCATAATATTTGTCAGAATTTATCAGCAAAACCAACTGTAAAAAAACAGAAAGTATAGCAGTTTTGTCGGATTTATTTTGAGTTAAATGGGGACAAAAGCCGCGTTATAAAGGCAAAAAAACACAGATACCACAGATAATACAGCGCCAATCATTTGCCCGTGTCAGCCAATTTTCAGATATTAACTTTGATGGTTTTAATTTACAATGACACCACATTGAATTTAACTCATCTATTTTTTCCAAAATCGTTAAAGAGGAACCACAATGGCAAAAATCGTCGCCATCGGCAATGCGTTAGTTGACAGTGAGTTTGTGCTCACCGATGCACAGCTTCACGCCACAGGCCTGACCAAAGGTAACATGACCCTAGCCAGTCACAGTGAGCAAGCTGACCTCATCGCCTCGCTCACCACGCAAAACATCATCGCGACCAAACAAGCAGGTGGCGGCTCGGCTGCCAACAGTATCTATGCCGCAGCAAGCCTTGGCAGCGATACTTTTTACGCTTGCCGAGTGGGTGAAGACGATGCAGGGCGTTTTTATTTGGCGGATTTAAATGCCGCAGGTATCAAGACGTCTACCAAGTCATTCGCTGATGGTACCACAGGCAGTTGTATGGTGATGGTGACCCCAGATGGTGAGCGCACCATGCAAACGCATTTGGGCACTTCCGCAGAAATCAGCGAAACCGATATCGAGTTTGATGCGCTCAATGATGCTGATTGGTTGTATCTTGAAGGTTATCTTGCTATGTCACCCTCGGTACAACAGGCGATTGCTCAGCTAAAACAACAAGCCAAAGACAAAGGGGCTAAAATCGCGGTCAGTTTTGCCGACCCTGCCGTGGTCAAATTTGGTCGTGAAGGACTGGATGCCATGCTAGAAGGTGGCGTGGATGCGGTGTTTTGTAACTATGATGAAGCGCAGCTATTTACCAACCAAACCAGTCACTCACAAGCGGCAGCAGCGTTATTGTCAGTCGCCAATATGGCAGTGGTGACCAATGGTGCAGCAGGGTCAATCATTGCAGTAAGGGACGATGTTTCACGTGAAACAAAACTGATTGACGTGGCATCGCTACCCGTTGACAAAGTGCTAGATACCAATGGCGCAGGGGATAATTTTGCGGGCAGTTTTTTATACGCGCTCTCCCACGGTCATTCGTTGGCAGATTGTGGCAAATTAGCCAGTAGCGTCGCAAGCCAAATTATTCAGCAGTTCGGACCCCGTCTCAAACCGGCGCAATACCAAGCGATTTTACAATCAACCTTAATATAGCGCACAGCTGATCAGGCAGATTTTGACAACCTAATAAAAAAGCCCTAGTTTTAGCTAGGGCTTGTGCTGACAAAGCTAATCAATTAAGCGGTTTCGTTAAACAGCTCACGACCAATCAGCATACGCCGTACCTCGCTGGTACCTGCGCCAATCTCATATAGTTTGGCATCACGCCAAATACGCCCCAGTGGGTACTCATTGGTATAGCCATTGCCACCAAAGATTTGGATACCTTCTCCTGCCATCCAAGTGGCTTTTTCCGCTGTCCACAAAATCACGCTAGCGCAGTCTTTGCGTACTTGGCGCACATGGTCTGAGCCTAGCATATCCAAATTTTTGCCCACGGTGTAAAGAAAGCTGCGTCCTGCCTGTAAGGTGGTATACATGTCCGCCACTTTACCTTGAATTAACTGAAATTCACCGATGGCTTGACCAAATTGCTTGCGATCGTGGATGTAGGGAATGACGTTGTCCATGACTGCTTGCATAAGCCCGATGGGACCTGCGGCAAGTACCGCACGCTCGTAGTCCAAGCCACTCATCAAGACTTTAACGCCGTTGTTAAGACCGCCCAAAATGTTGTCGCTTGGCACTTCGACATTGTCAAACACCATCTCACCTGTGTGGCTGCCGCGCATACCCAGTTTGTCGAGTTTTTGCGCGGTATAAAAGCCTTTCATGCCTTTTTCTGCCAAAAACGCGGTGATGCCTTTTGCCCCAAGCTCTGGGTTGGTTTTGGCATACACCACCATCACATCGGCATCCGGTCCATTGGTAATCCACATTTTTGAGCCGTTTAATACATATACGCCACCTTTGTCTTCGGCACGTAGTTTCATGCTGGTCACGTCTGAGCCTGCACCGGGCTCACTCATCGCCAAGGCACCAATGAATTCACCGCTGATGAGTTTTGGCAAGTATTTTTGTTTTTGGGCTTCTGTGCCGTTGCGTTTGATTTGGTTGATACATAGGTTGGAGTGCGCACCGTAGCTTAGCGCCACTGAGCCTGATGCGCGGCTGATTTCTTCCATGGCGACCATGTGCGCCACATAGCCCATGTCCACGCCGCCGTAAGTTTCGGGTACGGTGATGCCATGCAGCCCAAGCTCACCCATTTTTTGCCACAAGTCCATCGGGAATTGGTCGGTGCGGTCAAGCTCGGCAGCGCGTGGGGCGATTTCAGCATCAGTAAAGGCTCTGACGGTTTCGCGTAGGGCGTTGATGTCATCGCCAAGTTGGTAATCGAGTCCTAGGTTCATAGTCATTCCTTGTTTATTAACTGACTGTTAAAGATTTACGTTTATTTAAAATCGCTGTTGCCACCTTTGAGCCATTTTGTCTGCCCAAAAACGCGCTAATTTTTTGTCCGACATCGACTAGTTTATCGAGGTCAATGCCCGTTTCAATACCCATGCCATGTAGCAGATATACCACATCTTCGGTGGCAACATTGCCGGTTGCGCCTTTGGCATACGGACAGCCGCCAAGCCCTGCCACCGAGGTATCAAACTGCCATACCCCCATTTGTAATGCCGCTAAGGTATTGCTAAGCGCTTGACCATAGGTGTCATGAAAATGCCCCGAGATATTGTCAATATCAATATAACGCAAGGCAGCATCCAACGCTTTTTGCACCCTGATAGGCGTGCCCACGCCGATGGTGTCAGCAATGCCAATATGTTCAGCGCCAATGGCAACAAGTTTTTCTGTCACATAGGCGACTTTATCGGGGTGAATTTCGCCTTCATACGGGCAGCCCACGGTACAAGAGATGACGCCGCGCACTTTGATGCCATGTGCTTTGGCGGCGTCAGCCACGGGGGCAAAACGCTCGATACTCTCAGCGATGCTACAGTTGATATTTTTTTGGCTAAAAGCTTCACTCGCTGAGCCAAAAATCACCACTTCATAATTGGCAAATTGGTCACGGTGGGCAAGGGCGGCATCAAAGCCTTTCATATTGGGTGTCAGCACCGAATAGACCACGTCATCGCGTTTGCTAATGCCATCTAATACGGCATCATTGTCTGCCATTTGTGGTACCCACTTTGGCGACACAAAACTGGTGGCTTCAAGCTTGCGCACCCCTGCATCAATCAAGCCGTTAATCAACTCGATTTTGACGTCGCTGGGCACGGTTTGTTTTTCGTTTTGTAGTCCGTCTCTTGCGCCCACGTCAATGATTTTGACAAAGTTTGGATAGTTCATGATTGGCTGCCCGTATCAAGTTTTAATAGCTCATCGCCATCGGATACCAAATCCCCTGCTTTAAACAGCAGCTCTGCCACCGTACCATCACTAGGGGCATTGATGGTATGCTCAATTTTCATCGCTTCAATCACTGCCAAGGCTTGACCTTTTTTCACTTCATCGCCCACATTGACCCGAAACGCCACCACTTGACCTGGCATGGGCGATTTTAGGCTGCCGCCATCTTGGGGCTCGATGCCCACATGCGCCATGCTATCCACCAAGGTGATGACATCGCTGGCATGATTTGAGAACACATATACTTGTTCATTGTGTCGCCATGCCTGCATCTGTTGGCGCTTGCCGGCTGTTGCCCCGTCACTTAGCCATAGGGTAAAAGTATCATCGGCAGTGGGCAAATAACGAACATCGCCTTGATAGATGGGCGTGACAACGTCCGCGCCTTGTTTTTCGGCTTTGACAATGGTGTTAATCGTTAGATGAAATGCTTGTTCCTTGGCTTGCCCCTGAACTTGCGCCTGAATTTGGCTGATAACCGCACGTAGTGGCTTATCGTGATACACCAAGTCAAAAGGACGTTCATAGTAGCTATATGCACGCCATGCGTCAGTTTTGCTAAAGGGGTCGTGGTTTTGGGTTTGCGCTTCTTGGGCAAGCTCTTTGACAATCGCGGTGGCTACCAGCCAAGGTAGCTCACCACGCTGCTGCCCAAACAGTACGTCTTTTTCACGTTCAATCAATGCTGTATCAAGATTGGCATATTTGAACGAATCTGATTGCACCACGTGACGCAAAAACGCCACGTTGTTGGGCAGACCGACAATACGGGTTTCTGCAAGTGCTTGGTCTAGTTTGGCAAGCGCTTGCTCACGGGTTGGCGCATGGACGATGAGTTTGGCAATCATCGAGTCATAGTAAGGACTGATGACATCGCCTTCGCGTACCCCATCATCCACGCGCACATCTGACACACTAAACTCGCTGTGCGTTGGCGTGCGGTAAATATTTAGCGTACCTGTGGTGGGCAAAAAGTTGTTGTCTGGGTTTTCAGCATTGATACGCGCTTCAATCGCATGACCGTTGATGGTCAAGTCTGCTTGCTGTTTTGGTAACGGCTCGCCGCTAGCAATACGCAGTTGCCACTCGACAAGGTCAGTACCAGTAATCGCTTCAGTGACGGGATGCTCAACTTGCAGGCGCGTATTCATTTCCATAAAGTAGAAATTCATGCCGCCAAATTTATCTTCGGGTGAACACTCACGTTGCTCTACGATAAATTCAACCGTACCCGCCCCCACATAATTGACCGCTTTTGCCGCCGCTATCGCCGCTGCGCCCATCGCCTCCCGCATTGCCACGCTGACATCGGGGGCAGGGGCTTCTTCGAGCACTTTTTGATGGCGGCGCTGTACCGAGCAATCACGCTCAAATAAATACACATAGTTGCCGTGGCTGTCGCCAAAGACTTGAATTTCAATATGGCGGGGACGTAGGGCGTATTTTTCAATCAATACGCTGTCATTGCCAAAGCTGCTAATGGCTTCACGTTGACATGAGCCTAAGGCATCAATAAAATCTTCGGTTTTTTCAACTAACCGCATCCCTTTGCCGCCGCCACCAGAGCTGGCTTTGATTAGCACAGGGTAGCCAATTTTGTCGGCCTCGCTATGTAAAAAATCAGGGTCTTGGTTGGTGCCATGATACCCTGGAATGAGTGGTACATTGGCCGCTTCCATCAAGCGTTTGGACTCGGCTTTAAGACCCATGGCGGTGATGGCAGACGCAGGGGGACCGATAAACACCAAACCCGCATCCACGCACGCTTGGGCAAATTCGTCGTTTTCACTCAAAAACCCATAGCCAGGGTGAATCGCTTGTGCGCCTGTTTGTTTGGCAGCCTCCAAAATGCGCTCCCAACGCAGGTAGCTGTCTTTGGGCGCAGAACCGCCTATATAAATGGCTTCATCACACACGGCTACGTGCTTGGCAAAGCGGTCAGCGTCGGAGTATACCGCAACGGTACGCACACCCAGTTTTTTGGCGGTGGCTGCCACGCGGCAAGCAATCTCACCCCGATTGGCTATTAAGATTTTTGAAAACATAATCGTCCCTTTTTATTTTTTCAAGACCGCATCACCGCGAATCTAACTTGGCATACTTATAAAATTTGGCTTATAAAATCCAGCTTTTTATCTCAGTTATTTTACCTGCGTCATTTAAGCCAGCTTGGTTTTCGTTTTTGCAAGAATGACTGTACGCCTTCTTTACCCTCGGCGGATGCGCGGATATCGGCAATGCCTGCAACAGTATCTTTGATTAACTGCTCATTAATTTCGGCATACGCCACATCCTGCACCAGTTTTTTGCACACCTTGACAGCGTTTGGGCTAGCATTGACCAAGTGTTTGACCAAATTATCAAGGCTTTGTGTAAACTCTTCTTCATCCACCCGCTCATGGATAAAACCGATTTTTTTGGCTTCTTTGGCATCAAATATTTCAGCGGTTAAGAAGTACCGATGCGCGGCTCTTGCACCCATCGCGCGAATCACATACGGGCTAATGGTCGCAGGAATCAAGCCAAGTTTGACTTCGCTTAAGCAAAAATTGGCGTTTTTTACGCTAATGGCGATATCACAAGCCGCAACCAGACCCATACCACCAGCATATACATCGCCTTGAATGGCAGCGACGGTGGGTTTTGGGCAGTGGTAGATGGTCGCTAGCATTTGCGCAAGCTTGCCAGCGTCTGCTAAGTTTTCATCGTGGCTATAATCCGCCATCGCGCGCATCCAGTTTAGGTCTGCACCGGCACAGAAGGCTTTGCCATTGGCAGTGAGTACCACCGCACGCACTTCGTCCTGCTCAGCGCAAAATTGAAACACATCGGTCAGTTCTTGGATGACATCGTCATTAAAGGCATTGCGTTTGTCTGGACGATTGAGGGTAATGGTCGCTACGTGCTGGTCAATGTCTAACAGTAAGCTGTCATAAGTCGGTAATTTCATCGTGTTTTTCCTTTTTTATTGTTAGGTAAAGTTGAAGCGTTTTTGATGCTTGCTCAATGGTGACAGAACAACCAACCAAGACTTCCGATTTTACACGCTGAAAATTACATTCTAAATACACCAAAGGTGGTGTCTTCAATCGGTGCGTTGTAGGCCGCACTTAAACCGAGTGCCAATACTTGTCGGGTATCGGCTGGGTCAATCACGCCATCATCCCACAGTCTAGCCGAGGCATAATACGGATGACCTTGCTCGTCAAATTGCTGACGCACTGGCGCTTTGAACGCTTCCTCGTCCTCGCTTGACCACTGCTCACCTTTGGCATGGTACTGGCTGCGTTTGACCGTTGCTAATACCGACGCAGCTTGCTCGCCACCCATCACCGAGATACGCGCATTTGGCCACATCCACAAGAAACGTGGACTGTAGGCACGACCACACATACCGTAGTTACCTGCACCGAATGAGCCGCCGACAATCACAGTAAACTTCGGCACTTTGGCATTGGCAACTGCCATCACCATTTTGGCACCATGACGGGCAATCCCTTCATTTTCGTATTTGCGCCCCACCATAAAGCCTGTGATATTTTGCAAAAACACCAGCGGAATTTTACGTTTGCAGCATAGCTCGATAAAATGGGTGGCTTTTTGCGCTGATTCGCTAAATAAAATACCGTTGTTAGCGATAATACCCACTGGCATACCTTCAATATGTGCAAAACCACACACCAGCGTCGTGCCAAAGCGGGCTTTAAACTCATCAAACTCACTGCCATCGACAATGCGAGCGATGATTTCGCGGATATCAAAGGGCTTACGGGTGTCAGTTGGGATGATACCGTACAATTCTTTGGCGTCGTATTTGGGTGGACGCGGGGTTTTTTGCGCGGTAGCGTGGTGGATAGGCGTTTTTTGTTGGTTTAAATTGCCAACGATGTTGCGCGCCAGTGATAACGCGTGTAAATCGTTTTGGGCAAGGTGGTCAACCACCCCTGACAGACGGGTATGCACATCGCCACCGCCTAAGTCTTCCGCGGTCACTTCTTCACCTGTGGCAGCTTTGACCAGCGGCGGCCCACCCAAAAAAATCGTCCCTTGATCTTTGACGATAATCGACTCGTCACTCATGGCGGGTACATAGGCACCACCTGCGGTACAGCTACCCATGACCACGGCGATTTGGGGTATGCCTTCGGCGCTCATGTTGGCTTGGTTAAAGAAGATACGACCAAAGTGGTCTTTATCTGGGAATACTTCATCTTGGTTGGGTAAGTTCGCGCCGCCAGAGTCCACCAAATAGATACATGGCAAGCGGTTTTCTCGCGCGATTTCTTGCGCCCGTAAATGTTTTTTGACCGTCATTGGGTAGTAAGTGCCGCCTTTGACGGTGGCATCGTTACACACAATCATACAGTCAATACCAGCCACGCGACCAATGCCAGCAATCACGCCTGCGGCAGGGATATCGGCATCATACATGCCATACGCTGCCATCGGTGAGACTTCCAAAAATGGCGTACCGGCGTCTAGCAAGCGCTCGACGCGCTCACGCGGCAATAGCTTACCCCGAGCCACATGTTTGGCGCGTGCAGACTTAGAGCCGCCCTGAGCAATGACCGCAAGTTTGGCTTTGAGGTCATCAACGATAGTTTGCATGGCAGCGGCATTGGCTTGAAACTCCGCGCCATTTGGGCTTAATTTACTTTGGATAACCGTCATTGTAAATCCTAATTCTGTCAAAGGGTGTAGCTAAATTGCTATCAGATGCCCCCTGTATTTATGTTAAGTTTTTGCTGAAGTTGAAAATTTAGAGTCCCAATTCTTGTTTCATCGCTTCCACGATTTTGAATTTTTGAATTTTACCCGTGACGGTCATTGGGAACTCGTCGACAAACTTCATGTAAGTCGGCACTTTATAGTGTGCAATATGATCTTTACAGAAATCACGGATGTCTTGTTCGGTTAAGTTGCTGTCTTTTTTGGGAATAATCCAAGCGGCAAGGACTTCACCAAATTTCTTGTCGGGTACGCCCACGATTTGGACGTCACGGATTTTTGGGTGGCGATATAGGTAGTTTTCGATTTCAACAGGGTAAATGTTTTCACCACCGCGAATCACCATGTCTTTACTACGTCCGACGATTTTGACATAGCCTTCTTCGTCCATGGTTGCCAAGTCACCGGTATACATCCAGCCATCGACAATGGCTTCTGCCGTTTTATTGGTGTCATTCCAATAGCCGAGCATGATTGAGTAACCTTTGGTACACAGCTCGCCTGTCTCACCGATGCCAAGCGTTTCGCCCGTTTCTGGGTTGACGATTTTGACTTCTAGGTTTGGCTGTACCAGACCCACGGTTGAGACTTGTTTTTCAAGTGGCGTGTGCTGGTTGGTTTGACAAGATACCGGCGATGTTTCGGTCATGCCATAGGCAATGGTGACTTCTTTCATGTGCATTTGGTCAATCACGCGGCGCATGACCTCAATCGGACAACTTGAGCCTGCCATGATGCCGGTACGCAAAGTCGATAAGTCATAATTGGCAAAGTCTGGGTGGTCAAGCTCGGCGATAAACATGGTCGGTACCCCATGCAGACCTGTACATTGTTCTTTTTGCACGGTTTCAAGTACGGTGATGGGGTCAAAGCCATCATTGGGATACACAATCGTGCCACCGTGGGTCAAGATGGCAAGGTTGCCCAGTACCATGCCAAAGCAGTGGTAGAGCGGGACGGGGATACACAGACGGTCATCTGCAGTTAAGTTCATGGCTTCACCGATGAAATAACCGTTGTTCAAAATGTTGCGGTGGGTAAGCGTCGCGCCTTTGGGCGTGCCTGTGGTGCCACTGGTAAATTGGATATTGATGGGGTTATTGGGGTTGAGCTTTTTGGCACGTTCCGCCACTGCCGGATCATCGGCATCGCCTTCGGCAATCCACGCTGAGAATTTTTGCATATAGCTAAAATCCTCAGTGGACTCTGGGCTATCAATCCAAATGACCCGTTTGAGATTGGGTAATTGCACGAGCTCTAAATTTTGGTAGCTTTGGTGACGCGCTTCAGGGGCAAGCTCTTGAAGCATCACCGCATAGTCGCTAGATCTAAAGTGACGCATCAATACCAGCACTTGGCAGTCGACTTTGTTGATGGCATATTCAAGCTCAAAGATACGATAGGCGGGGTTGATGTTGACCAGTATGATACCGGCTTTGGCTGTCGCCAATTGCATGATGACCCATTCAACATTGTTGTGTGACCAAATACCCACGCGATCGCCTTTTTGCAGACCCATACGAATCATGCTGCTGGCTAGCTGATTGACTTTACGCTGTAGTTCTCGGTAGGTGAGACGAATGTTTTGGTGCGCGGAAACTAAGGCGTCTTTATCGGGGTGTTGTTCCACCATCTGATCGAAAAAATCACCAATGGTCAATTCTATCAGTGGTGTGACAGGGCCTTTATCATAACTTTGGGTGAGTGGGGCATTGGCAGATTTCGCACCCATTACGATGCGTGGCAGGGTTAGCACGTCTTTGGTCATGGTAGCATCCTTACTATCGTGTCTTTTTATCGTGTTTTTTTATCGTGTTTTTCTATCGTTTTTTTGGGGTGTTTACTAAAGGTATTGACGAAAGCTAGGGAAAACCTCGTGCTTACCTGAGTAAAAAATTTTACCCACTGATTAATACCCAAGTATTCCTTGACTTAAAGTATTGTTATAACACTTGTTTTAATGCATTTTTTTAAAATTTTTACCGTGTTTAACCATCAATATGTGACATATTAATCAATAAATTATGAACTTGTCAATCTAAAACGAGACAATCTTTATCGAAATAAAAATTATCTTTAGGCTAAAAAAATATTCAATAAATATTCCATAAATACTCAATGACACTTACTAGCGCTAACCTAGCCGATGATTTGGCTCACCATAAAAAAACCCATCTCACTATGTCTCACTATGAAAGATGGGTTCTATACTAAACAGGATAAAATGGGATAAATTATTTTTCGCTATAGAGTTTGATGCCGGTAGCAAAGGGGCATTGTTTTAGGCGAGCGGCTTGTAGCATCGCATCACGTTGTCCCATAGCAATCGATAGATTATGACGGTTGCCGCCATTGATTGAGCCTAAACCGACACTCACGGTAGGATAAATACCATGGCGATTGCCCGATACACCAATCCCAATGCCTGAAGCCTGCAAACCGGTGCGCTGGTTGGCATTGGCATCAATGTATTGATTGACGCGCGTGTATTCATTGGCAAGCGCAACACAGTCATAGCTTTGGTAATTGTTGGCGGATACGTATTCAGGGGTAGGCGTGGTCATACACCCTGTCAAACCTGCCGTGGCGGCCGTCGCTAAAAGTATTGAGATAGCTAATTTTTTCATTATCCTACTCCCTTATATTCACTGCTGCAGCCTTAAAATAGGTTGAGCGGTTTAACAAATGCCAGCGTCAAAATACCCATATAAGCAATAAAAGCAATCAACATACCTATTTTGGCTTGATTGGGCGTAGTCGTCTGCCGCGTGGCTTTGACAGTCGCTGAAATGGCAACAATGAGTAACACAATTTTGGCAATCAACCAGTGCGGCACTATACCTGCGCCAAACAATGGCATCGCCGTCACCGCGCCTGTCAAAATCACCAAAGCATACATCAGGTGTGCGCCGATTTTGGCAGATTTTGGTAAGCTTTGTCCTTTTGGTGCGGTAAATACCAACACGGCTTGCCACAAGAATAAGGCAATTAAAATCAATGCCATCAGCATATGTGCGTGTTTCATACATCAACCTTTTTTAATAATATAGCGTAAATTAACTCAAGAGGTCTGTGGTTTTAGCTTATGTCGACACTCTTTTTTATCATATTACTTTGCGTTTTGTCCTGCGCAATTGGGACTTTCGGGAGATTGTCCAATCGCTTGCCATTCTGCTTGTGTATAAGCATGAATTGAAAACGCGTGAATCTGCCCACCGCCTTGTGACAGTAACGTATGGATAAGTCCATATACCAACTGATGACGCTGTAACAAGCGTTTGCCTGCAAATGCCTCACTGACAATGGTTAGCTTAAAATGGGTTTCTTTGCCTTCAAAATAGCCAGCATGGCGCATCGACTCGTTTTCTAGCTGATAAACACTGGGCTGTAACGTTTGCAAACGCGCTGTCACGGCATCGGCAATCGGGGTAGCAAGTTGACTCATGTCGTCCTCGGTTCACTGATTTTATTCATCAAAAATGGGTAGTCAATGACAAACCTAACTGGTCACCACTTACCGCATTTTAGCCATTTTAGCATAGTTTTAAGGTAGCCTAATCTATCAAATTGGCTCGACTGGCAAAAATAATCTTGTGTCAATACCGCTCAAATTTTCTCTATGTTTGATGGCTCACTAGCTTCTATGGCTCACTTGGACCAATATAGCAAGGATAAAATCCCCGCGGCAATTAACGGACCCACCGCCACGCCACGAAACAATACCACCCCTGCTACTGTGCCAATCATCAGCCCCGTGACCACGTTGGGGTCAACTTTCATTAAATTCACCCCTCTTGCGCCCAGCCAAGTCACCAGCAATCCCACGGCGATGGCCAATAATGAGCGCCAACTGGCAAAAGAGGTCATCAAGGCTTTGCTACTGACTTGCTCGGAGGCGATAGGCGCAATGACGGCAATGGTGAGCAGCAAAATACCCAAGTTGAGTCCATATTGTTGAATATAAGAAAAGATAGGTTGGTTGTTGGGTAAAAATTTGATGATGATCAGCGCAGTCGCACTGACCCAAATCGTGGGATTGTGCACAAAAATACCGCAGCCCAAAATGACGAACAAGACTAGCAAATTAATATCAAGCTGATTCATGGATTTACCCTATAGCTGTGACCAAACGCTTATTATGCCACTGACAATGCCGCTGTGCTGTTGAGATATTTAAAAAACTTCAATCAATCGGTTTTTTGACAACTTGTTAGGCTTGCTAGATAAATTGATGGGTAGGTAGATTGTTGAGTAAATTGATGCGCAATGGATTATTAGGAGTCAGCAATTTTTTAATCGACCCCAGGTTTTGATCACTAAATTTGCTCACTAAAAAAGCCAATATCAGCTAGATATTGGCTTATGACTTACGAAGTTAAAATTAACGGTAACGGCTTTGTTGGTACAATGGCATCACACGTGGCAATAATGATTGAATGGTGGCGATACGTGTTGAGCTCACCGGGTGGGTACTTAAAAACTGAGGTGGCTCGCCGCGACCGCCCGCACTCTGCATTTTACGCCATAGGCTGACTGCTGCATTAGGGTCGTAACCTGCCCGTGCCATCAGCTCTAGCCCCATCAAATCAGCTTCCGTTTCTTGGGTGCGGCTATTGGGACGCGAAATACCCAAATCCCCAGCTAAGCCTGCTAACTGCGCCTGACCTTGAGATAGCCCTAATACACTCGCGGCAATACCAATCCCTGTTTGGGTCGCCACCTCACGCGATAGACGCTCACGGGTATGCTCACGCAATGCATGCGCCATCTCATGACCCATAATCGCAGCAATCTCAGCATCGGTTAGACTCAGACGATCGATAATACCTGAGTAAAAGACAATTTTACCGCCGGGTAATACGTGTGCATTGAGCTCATTACTTTTAATGACATGCACTTCCCAAGACCATTGTCTTGCATCGCTGCGATAGGCACCTGTCTGCGCAATCAGACGCTGAGAAATTTTCTGTAAACGCGCCAACTGTGCCGGATTGGTATCAAGTAGACCTTTCGCACGGGCAGCGGCAATTTCTTGTTGAAAAGCTTGTTTGGAAAGTTGTTGCACCTGCTGATCGGATACTACCAATAACTGATTGCGGTCGACGCCAATTGCCCCCGTGTCAGTGGTGGTTGAGCAACCGGTAACAGCTACTGCAATGACGGATGCCGCCAAACTTGACATCATAAGTTTTTTTGAAATTTTCATCTTATCGTTATCTCCAAATACAGCAAAAAGGACCAAGAGAAATATGAGGTTTAGACGCATTATAGCGAAGTCATTAAAAAACAATCTGCTGAGATTTGCAGTAGTTGAGTAACGATAGATACATGGTGTGTTTCATAGTGTGATAAAACAAGCTAATAATTATGAGTAAAAAGGAAAAAATTAATAAGATAATAATTAGTCAAAAAAACTACTTCCCAATGAAACCCAATAAAAACAGTTAAATTTAAAAAAAACGTATTTTTTTGAATTTTTTTTGCAAAAATGCTTGACGCGGTGTCAAAAATCCTTATAATACGCATCCACAACGACGCAACAAACATTCAAAATTGCTAGTTGACCACCTAATGCGGGAATAGCTCAGTTGGTAGAGCACGACCTTGCCAAGGTCGGGGTCGCGAGTTCGAATCTCGTTTCCCGCTCCAAATTCAAGAAAGCCACTTTATAGCAAAGTGGCTTTTTTATTGCTTTAAAATCAGCAAGTTAGATAATCTATTTTATTTAATTAGTACTCATTTGCTGTGACCCCGTTTTGTCACTAAGGCACATAAAAAAATCTTTGTGCCATAATTGTGCCTTAAATGTGCCATGGTTATTTTTCGACCAATACGAAATCTGACTACAACCTTGATTTTTTTATTTAGATTGGCTTAACAGGGTTGCTTTCTAATAAATAAACTATGAGCTCATTGGTCATGCTTTTCAAACTTATCTCGAAGATAAATTAAGGCATGTCCCTAATTCACTTGAGCTTGGATTATTAAGCAAGCAAGGTAAATCATCGACTTAAAATTACGAGCTAATTTCTCATATTTCGTGGCCATACTACGAAACTGCTTTAACCTTGTAAACGTACTTTCTACTAAATGTCTGAGCTTGTATAAATAACTATCCAAATTGGGATTTGGCTGTTTGGCATTCTTGCATGTTGGTACGACAGTTGTCATATTCTCTCCTCTTACCTTGTCTCTTATGCTATCTGAATCATAGCCTTTATCAGTAATCAAATATTTTCCAGTTTCAACCCGTCCAATTAGCTCTGGTGCAAGTTGACTGTCTTGAATTTCTTCTTCAGTGACTTTAAAATTGAGCAGATATCCATCGGCACCACAACATAAATGGATTTTTGTAGTTCGTCCACCATGGCATTGTCCAATTGGTTTATCAAAGCCCGCCCTAGCTCCACTTGCATGCTGATGACACCGTATGTAGCTTCCGTCACGGTACGAGTGTTTGTAGTGATGTAACACCCATTCTACGTCAAAGTATGCTCTACCTGCTCCCATAGTTCATCTGTCAGTGCGATTCATGCCATTTTTTCCTATACTAAATCCTATGAATCTAGGTGTATTTGGCACTTTTTATTTGCTTTTTGAAGTGAGGATATAGCCTAGTGAAAAATAAAATTATTTACCGTAAAGCTTTAAATCAGCGTTTTAGCTACATTGGAAAGAATAATTACCTGTCGTATGTGTTTCAATTGGCTCGTATTCATGATTCGGTTGAGGAGAAAAGGCAAGTGAGTGGGAATTGGAATAATATGAGTAATTATCTAAATGAGCGCCAGTTATAAACTTATATAATTTAGAAACACGACATTAAATTTGTTTGAATTTTATATTGACTTACACCCTAAAACCTTAATAAGCTCAATAAAATCCAATTAAATAAACTCAGATTATTTATGAAACTTATCGATAACATCAATAGCACTTTGGGAATAGATATTGGCAAGAATCTTAATAATCAATCTAAACTCAAAATTGCTGCTTCCTATTTTTCAATTTACGCTTATGCGGCCTTAAAACAAGAATTAGAAAAAGTTGATTCCCTTCAATTTGTATTTACATCACCCACATTTATTACTGAAGATGTAACCGAAAAACTCAAAAAGGAAAAACGAGAGTTTATTATTCCAAAAATTGATCGTGAAAGTAGCCTATATGGTACCGAGTTTGAAATTCATCTAAAAAACCAATTATCACAAAAGGCAATCGCTAAAGAATGTGCTGATTGGATAAGACGAAAAGCGATATTTAAATCAAACACTAGTAGTGCACCTATGCAGGAATTTATTAGTATTCAACAACCCGAGACATCTCTGACATACATGCCAATTCAAGGTTTTACCCCAACAGGTTTGGGCTTTGAAAAGGGCAATGCCATATCTAACATGGTTAATTGCTTTGATGAGCAATCTACGACACAAACTTTTATCCAGCTTTTCAATCGGATTTGGCATGATCCGACCAAAGTAGAAGACGTTACTAGCCAAATCGTGCAGCATATTGAATCTGTATATCAGGAGAATCCACCTGAACGGATTTATTTCTTAATGCTCTATAATATCTTCAAGGATTTTTTGGAGGATATCAGCACGGATGTCATACCCAATGACTTAACTGGCTACCAAGATACGGTAGTATGGAATAAGTTATTCAATTTTCAAAAAGATGCCGCTTTTGGAATTATCAATAAATTAGAAACTTATAATGGCTGTATTTTGGCAGACAGTGTCGGTCTGGGTAAAACATTCACCGCATTGGCTGTGATTAAATATTATGAGTTACGTAATAAAAGCGTATTGGTACTTTGCCCTAAGAAATTGGGGGCAAACTGGACCAACTATAATGCCAACTTAGTCACCAATATTTTTGCCAACGATCGCTTTAGTTATGATGTCCTTTATCATACTGACCTATCTCGAAACAATGGTGAAACGTTAGGGATTGATTTGGCGAAAATTAATTGGTGTAACTACGACTTAATCGTTATCGATGAATCGCATAATTTTCGTAACCGTGGTGCGTATAAGGAACGAGAATCGCGTTATGATCGTTTAATGAACAAGGTCATTCGTCAAGGAGTAAAAACCAAGGTGTTGATGTTATCAGCGACGCCTGTAAATAATCATTTTACGGATCTCAAAAATCAGCTAGCCCTGGCATACGAAGGCAATGCAGACTTTATAGAAAGTAAACTTGACACTGAGCGCGATATTGAGACTATCTTTCGTAGGGCACAAGCAAGTTTCAATACTTGGGCAAAGCTAGAACCTGAAGAACGTACAACCCAAGCAATCCTAAACTTGCTTGATTTTGACTTTTTTAAACTGCTTGATAGTGTGACAATTGCTAGATCGCGCAAACATATCCAGACATTCTATGACACTACAGCTATTGGACAGTTTCCTACGCGTCTTAAACCCCTATCATATCGCACTCCCTTATCCAATGATAAACAGGCTGTAACGCTCAACCGAATTTATGCAGAGCTGTCATTAATTAAAATGGCGGTCTATGCGCCTGTCACGTATATTTTCCCTAGCGCCTTGCGTAAATATGAGGAGATTTTTGATACTTTGGTTGAAGGAAAAGGGCGACTGAAGCAGGTTGATCGTGAGCGTAGTCTGCAAGCATTAATGACGGTCAATCTGCTTAAGCGTCTTGAAAGCTCAATCCATGCATTTAGATTAACGCTAACTTTTCTAGAGAAAAACATCAGCAATGTGATTGCGAAAATTGATGATTTTGATGCGCGTGCGGCAGATGACGAAGTAAGTATTGCGCCTTTGATGGGGTATGATCAAGATGAGAACGGCGAACTGCTTAATCCAGAAGACTTAATTGGCAATAAGTTGAAAATTCATTTGGCGGATATGGATCGCTTATCTTGGCGAATGGATCTTGATGGTGATCGAGAAATCATCAAAGGGTTGTTACGGATGATTGCTACGATTGACACTAAGAATGATGCTAAGCTACAACACGTTAAAAGTCATATCATTGAGAAGCTACAGCATCCCATTAATCCCGGTAATCACAAAGTAATTATATTTACCGCCTTTGCGGATACCGCTAATTATCTATATGAAAACATTGCTCCTTTTTTATTGGAGAACTATGGATTGCATAGTGCCAAAATTACAGGCAACGATAATACGTCTACCGTCAAAACCCGCGTTAAGAGTCGACAGAGCTATGATATGCAGGGCTTATTAACTTTGTTCTCACCAAAATCGAAACAAAAACAAGATATTTTTCCAGAAGAATCTCGGGAGATTGATATTCTGATTGCGACTGACTGTATTTCAGAAGGTCAGAACTTACAAGATTGTGATTATCTCATTAACTTTGATATTCACTGGAACCCGGTACGTATCATCCAGCGTTTTGGACGGGTAGACCGCATTGGTTCATCAAACAGTGTGATTCAATTGGTAAATTATTGGCCAGATATCAGTCTTGACGATTATATCAATCTAAGAGAGCGGGTGGAAAATCGCATGGTTATTGTCGATATGACCAGTACGGGGGATGATAATGTCTTAAGTGCCCAAGCTAACGATATGGCATATCGACGTGAGCAGCTGCAAAAGCTACAAAATGAGGTGCTAGACCTAGAAGACGCCAATACAGGTGTGTCTATTACGGACTTGGGGCTTAATGATTTTCGTATGGATTTATTAGGGTATTTAGAAGTGCATGAGGAACTAAAACGTCTACCGAATGGGCTGCATACCGTAGTACCCGCACAGCCAGAAATTGGCTTAGAAGCAGGAGTTATATTTACATTAAGAGCAAGAAACCCCCAGATGGCAGGTAATCAAGCCAATCGTTTGTATCCGTATTACTTGGTGTATATCAATCAAAGTGGCGATGTGGTATATGATTACACCCAAGCCAAATATCTGCTGGATGTCGCTCGTAAAGCCTGTCGTGGCATAGAACAACCCATACCAAAAGCGTATGAGTCTTTTAACCGCAAAACCGATGATGGACGAAACATGGGACAGTATTCGGCATTATTGGATATTGTGATTCATTCGATTCAGCTGCTAAAAGATGAGAAAGATATTGATAGCTTATTTTCAGGACTGTCGACGACTGCCTTGGTGGATATGGTATCTGGGCTTAATGACTTTGAACTGATTAGCTTCATCGTGATTGAGGGCAATTAGATAGCGATAGTTTCTTACTTACGACATTAGTGGTAGGGAACAGTTGGCTATTTGAGTATAAGAAGTCGTACTGAATGAATTTCTTTATAGAGTATTTACAGAAGTTTTCGATCTAACCAAGGGAGTGAAACATGTTGTATCGCTATCCACCAACCGCTAAAGTGGATAAAATTATTCCAAAAAATAAGTTATACCAACGAGGCAGTGCCAATCACCGTATCGAACGCTTGTTTGTGGAGCAAGTGGAAAGTATCCGATGGGCGTATAAGCTCTCACCGCATACCATTAATCTAAACGATAGCGAGACAATTAAAGAAATCCAAATTTTTAGTATCGTCAGTCGTGTTGAAAGGCTAGATACGGAAGTTTTGCAGTTTATCGATAAATTGATACCATCACCGATTATCTTTGAGATTGTCTTTGAAGATAAAATCAAAGTCATCGCAAACTATAAACGTCAAAGCCAAGCAGACAGCCAAAAATTCGTCCTAGGCAAATACTACGCAACTGATTGGCAGGATCTAACACAGCGTGAAGATTTACCGATTGTATTTGGAATCGCGGATTTGTATGAGTATTTTATTGAGCAGTTACTCCTTTCTACAAATAAAGCGTCACCAAATGTCGTTTTGATACCCAATATAAAAGCTAACTTATCTACAATGACTCAAAAGACTGATAGCATTGAAGATAAAATTGCCCATGCCGAAAAAGTTGCACTGCTTACCAAACAAATCAATGAGTTACAAAAACGCATTTATAAAGAAAAACAGTTTAATCGCCAAGTAGAGATGAACTTGCAGTTACAAACGCTACAAAAACAGCTGAAAGACTTAACCCGTTAGAAGGTCAATGAATGATTTCAAAAGACAAGATTCTTGAGTTATGGAAAAGATTACTAGAGCAAAACGTGGAAATTGACATAGAAGCCAAGCGAGTAAGAGATAAAGTTGGCGATTCTGTGATGCAAACAATTTGTGCTTTTTCTAACAGTGGTACAGGCTATTTACTGTTAGGTGTATCAGAGAATGATGAGAGTCATGATGACTTCTGGATTTCAGGTGTCACCAATGCTGAGGATATTTTTAGTAATATTCAAAATAACTGTCGAAATCAGTTTACTACATCAATTGACATTGATGGGGGCATTGCAACAATCGAGGGTAAGACAGTTCTTGTTATAGAAGTTAGAGAATTAGACAAATCAGCGAAGCCTTGTGGTTTTGTTGGTGGCAGTAATAAGAAAAACTATAGCAAAACAGGCGTTTGGTTAAGAGGGATCAATGGTGATTACGAAGCGACTGCCAATGAATTACAGCCTTTATTCATGGCTAAACTTGGGCATGACTATGAACAGACCATCTTACCTTCGGCAACTATGGATGATATCGACCCTAAACATATTGAGCGGTATCGCAAGCTTAGAGAAAAGATAAAACCTAACGCCACAGAGCTTGAATACAATGATACAGAGCTTTTACTCGCTTTAGATGTCGCTACAGAAAAAGAAGGGATAATTTATCCGAATGTGGCAGGGATATTGTTGTTTGGTAGTGATAAAGCATTACGTCGCTTAATGCCGTCAGCACGAGTCGATTACATCCGTAATGCAGGTACAGTATGGGTCGAAGATGTCGATAAGCGTTTCCAATACACCAATGATTTGCGTGAAGCGATTATCACCATGATACCTAAGCTAGAAGCGACTGTCATTGATGATTTGCCCAAACATTTTAATCTACCCCCCAATTCACTGACTCGAGCGGATACGCCAATATTACCGCAAGCAGTGGTGCGTGAAGCCATCGTTAATATGTTAATGCATCGTGATTACGCAGTGAATCGTCCATCGCAAATCAACCGTTTTAGCGACCGCATTGAGTTTAGTAATGCAGGTTACTCGCTAAAACCGATTGAAAAAATCCTTGAGGGTCAAAAAGGCTCAGAACTCAGAAACCCTATCATTGCTCAAGTGCTCTATGACTTGACCTTCGCTGAGACCAAAGGCAGTGGTATTACCATCATGAATCGAGGCTTGAAAAATGCAGGATTAAGTCCTGTTATCTTCAAGAGCAACCGAGCCTATAATGATTGTGAAACGGTACTACGTCTTCAACAATTAATTGCTGAAGAAGAAATGTTATGGTTAAAGCATTTTGATAGCTTGACAGATAAAGAAGCCGAAGTGTTAATCCTTGCCAAGAAAATGGGACAAATTACCAATAAAGATATTCGAGAGAATATTGGATTAGATACACTTCAAGCGAGTAGCATTTTACGAAAATTTTGTAAAAACAACTATTTACTAAAACATGGTAAAAGTAGTAACAGCTATTACCTTTTAAATAGTTGTTATACTGATAACTGCGACAGCCTAGCAGGTAATGACCAAGCCTTGACAGGTGCAAGCACTGGTAATAACGTTTCTAGCTACCCTAATAATGACCTAAGCACTGGGATTAACGAGCCGAGCACTGGGATTAACGAGCCGAGCACTGGGATTAACGAGCCGAGCACTGGGATTAATGATGTCATTATCATCAAGGAAGTGGCGGATTTAAGTAATGATATGCTACTAAATCTACAATCCATTGTAGCGTCCGCAAGGGCTAAAGGCAGATTCACCCCTGAGCAATCGAAAAGCATCGTATTACAAATTTGTCAAAGGCAATTTATGAGCAGTAGTATTTTAAAACATTTTCTCAATCGAGAGATTGACACAATACGCAGAAAGTATTTATCACCCTTGCTTAAGGAAGGGTTACTTGAACTTGCTTATCCTAAAACATTACAGCATCCAAGCCAAGCCTATCGCACAACCGACAAAGGGCTAGCGTATCTACAAACGCTAGACGACAGTCCACAACAAGGCTGTCTCATCTAATCCGCTTAAACCAATTAAAAATAAGGACTATTCATGACCACACTAAAAATGCACACCCCAAACCTAGTCGATAGCAATATTGAGCGTCTTGCCGAGCTGTTCCCCAACTGTGTCACCGAGAAGCCAAAAACCGATGAGCAAGGCAAGGTTATCCGTGATATGAACGGTGAAGTAGTGCTTGAGCGGGGCATTGATTTTGAATTGCTCAAGCAAGAATTATCGCATTCGGTCATTGATGGGTCACAAGAGCGTTATCGCCTTGACTGGGTGGGCAAGCGTGAGGCGATTGTGACGGCGAACAGTCCGATAGCCAAGACGTTACGCCCGTGCCGTGATGAGAGTGTGGATTTTGAGACGACGGGCAATTTGTTTATTGAGGGGGATAATCTTGAGGCGTTGAAGCTATTGCAGGAGAGTTATCTTGGCAAGGTGAAGATGATTTATATTGACCCGCCGTACAATACGGGCAATGATTTTATTTATAACGATGATTTTGCGGAGGATACGCAGGCGTTTTTTGAGCGGTCGGGGCAGGTGGATGAAGACGGCAATCGGTTGGTGGCGAATACGGAGAGTAATGGGCGGTTTCATAGTGATTGGTTGTCAATGATGTATAGTCGGCTTAAATTGGCTCGTAATCTGTTGTCAGATGATGGCGTGATTTTTATTTCGATTGATGATAATGAACAAGCTAATTTAAAAAAAATCTGTGATGAAATTTTTGGTAGTTTAAACTTCATAGGTTCTTTTGCAATTAAATCAACACCCAATGCTAGAGATTACGGGCATATTGGTAAAATGCACGAATATACATTGTTTTATGCAAAAGATATTTTTAATACCAAAACTACTTTAATACCTGAAATAGATAAAATGTTTAAATATGTTGATGAAAACGGGGGCTTTAATATTCATCCCTTATATAACAGCAATGAAGCTTTCAACGCTTTTAATCGACCAAATTTATATTATCCATTTTATTTAGATGAAACTGTACAAGATAGCAATGGTTTCTTCAAAATATCACTGGAAAAACACGCAAAAAGTATTGAAATATATCCACCGAAATCTGTAAAAAACAAAACTCAATTTGTTTGGCGTTGGGGAAAAGAAAAGGCACTTAAAAATCTTAATAAAGAAATTATAGGCTATCGCACAGAATCAGGTGAGTTTCGTATTGTTCAAAAAATGAGACATTCAGAAAAAATTATACGCTCAATGCTAACTGAAACAGAGTATTCAACAAGAAGAGGTACTAGTGAAATTGAATCAATAGTAGGCAAAAATATCTTTAGTTTCCCTAAACCTATCAATCTAATTAACCCCAGTTCGACATAAGCTATACCCTAAGGCTTTGAATTAGCAAGCAATCTTAGCGACGAAAGGTTCAATCAGC
>NZ_JBIQEC010000023.1:0-3832 GCF_045370505.1 Moraxella sp. 179-F 1C4 NHS
ATTGAACCTTTCGTCGCTAAGATTGCTTGCTAATTCAAAGCCTTAGGGTATAGCTTATGTCGAACTGGGGTTAATTAAAAATCCTTTCGGCTTACCTGTTTTTATTGCAATTTATTCTCATTTAGCTTTTAATACTCCCTGTTACAAAGCTGTATTTATTTAATTTTTTTCAATTGTTTATCCCTTGATAAGGCTTGGCACGATGACCGCTACCCAAAAAAAATGGCTCAAATGGGCAATCTTAAGTTTGATCGTTATTTCGCTGGCAGCGTTAGCTTATTGGTACTTTAAACCCAAACCCCAAAAACCCGATTACATCACCGCCAATGTCGAACGTAGCGATATTGAGAACAGTGTGATGTCCACGGGCAAAATTGAAGGCATTAAACAAGTGGATGTGGGCGCTCAGGTGTCAGGGGAAGTGACAAAATTGTATGTCGAGGTGGGTGACACGGTCAAAAAAGGCGATGTTATTGCTCAAATTGACCCAGTTACCCTGCAAAATACCTTAACCACGCAGCAAGCTACCTTACAGCAAAGCAAAGCGAATTTGGAAAGTACCAAGTCCGCCTATCAGACCAAACAAGCCGCGCTTGCCACAGCGCGAGCCGACTTGAAAGGTAAAATAGCAACCTTGCAACAATCGCAAACAGAATACAATCGCCTAAAATCCTTGCTTGCCATGAATGCCATCTCCAAACAAGAGCTGGAGCAAGCGGATACCGCTGTCAAAACAGCCCAAGCCAATGTGGACAGCGCGAAAGAAGCGATTGCGACTGCCCAAGCAAATATTGCCTCATCGCAAGCCGATATTGTTAGTGCACAACAAACCATAAAAAAATCGCAAACGGACGTCAATACGGCTGAAAAAAATCTTGGATATAGCCAAATTGTTGCCCCGATGTCAGGCACGGTGATTTCTATTACCACCAAACAAGGGCAAACAGTAAACGCCAATCAATCAGCCCCCACCATTGTGACATTGGCAGATTTGAGCAGTGTGCGCGTGAAAGCCAAAATATCAGAAGCCGATGTCGTTAACCTAAAAGTAGGGTTGCCTGTTTATTTCAATATCATTGGACGCCCAGATAAGAAATACCAAGCCACACTGTCGACCATTGGACCTGCGCCCGATGGCACTACCGCCAGTGATTCATCAACGTCAACGGATTCAGCGATTTATTACATTGGTTATTTTACTGTCCCCAATCCCGATGGCGCGCTACGTATCAACATGACAGCGCAAGTCTATATTGTTGAAAATAAAGTCAGTAATGTGCTTAGCGTACCGGCTGCAGCAATCAAAAATGACCCAAGAATAGGCAGTTATGTTGAAGTCGTACAAGCCGATGGTAGTACCAAAAAACAAGCGGTCAAAACAGGTGTCACCAATCGTATTACCACCCAAATTCTTAGCGGCGTCAACCAAGGGGATAAGGTGGTTGTGGGTCAAGCAGCGGTGAGTAAATCAAGTTCATCATCTAAAAATAACGGTCGTCCACCGATGATTTAGTCATCGGTAGATGAGAACCCTAGATTGTAAACGTTGATTGTAACCTATGACGCATGCTAACTGTGAGATACACGGCTGATGATAACGCAAGACACCAAACAACCTATTATGGAAGTGAAGGATTTAATCCGCGAATTCCCTGCAGGTGATGAAAAAATTCGGGTTTTACATGGGATTGACTTGACCATTTATGAAGGCGAAATGGTCGCAATTATCGGTCAATCAGGCTCGGGTAAATCCACCTTAATGAATATCTTAGGCTGCCTAGATCAGGCGACTGCGGGCAGTTACCACATCTATGGCAAAGCGGTGGACAAACTCAGCGCAGACGAACTTGCCGAGCTTCGCCGTGAGCATTTTGGCTTTATTTTTCAGCGCTATCATTTACTCGGTGACCTCAATGCCCGAGACAATGTCGCCGTCCCTGCCGTATATGCAGGGATGCCGGTGCGGCAACGTGAAGCGCGCGCCACCCAATTGTTAGACGACT
This sequence comes from Moraxella sp. 179-F 1C4 NHS, assembly GCF_045370505.1. Classification (NCBI taxonomy): domain Bacteria; kingdom Pseudomonadati; phylum Pseudomonadota; class Gammaproteobacteria; order Moraxellales; family Moraxellaceae; genus Moraxella; species Moraxella sp. 179-F 1C4 NHS. Next base: position 2,004 of record NZ_JBIQEC010000023.1, read on the forward strand.
TAGGGCTTGGGACAAAAACCCAAAATCGCCCGAGCCAACTCTCCGGTGGTCAACAACAGCGTGTGTCTATTGCTCGTGCCTTAATGAATGGTGGCGACATTATCCTGGCTGATGAACCGACTGGGGCATTAGATAGCCAATCGGGCAAAGACGTGATGGCAATTTTGAGAAATCTAAATAGCCAAGGTCATACCATCATTATGGTGACCCACGATCCTTCTATCGCTGCCCAAGCCGAACGCGTGATTGAAATCAAAGACGGACAGATTCTTAAAGATTATTATACCGACAATAGATTTGATAAAACCAAAGCGGTTCAACACCTAAATTTTGCCAAAAAGTCTGGTGTTACCGCGTTTTTAGACCGCTTATCTGAAGCCTTTAAGATGTCTGTTTTGGCGATGAAAGCCCATAAAATGCGGACATTGTTAACCATGCTAGGTATTATCATTGGTATTGCCTCTGTGGTATCGGTAGTGGGTCTAGGGCAAGGCTCTCAACAAAAAATTCTCAATGATATCAGCTCCTTAGGCACCAATACTTTAACCGTACGAGATGGCTATAAATTTGGTGACCCTCGCCGTAAATACCATGATAATAATTTAACAGATGCCGATGCCAATGCTGTCGCAGAACAGCCTTATGTGCAAAGCGTCAGTCCACAAGTCAGCAGCAATACCGCCACCGCCCGTTACCGTGAAACAGAAGCTTCTGTGAATGTCAGTGGCGTGGGCAAAGATTATCTAACGGTGAAAGGCGAAAAACTCGCGCTTGGGCAAACTTTTAATGACAATAGTATCACCTCGATGACCCAAGATGTGATTATTGATAATAATGCAAAAACCGCCTTTTTTGCCAATGTCAGCGATCCCATTGGTGAAGTGATGTTGGTGGGTAGTGTGCCCGCTCGCGTCATCGGTGTATTGCAGCCGTCTGAGCAAGCTTTTGGTCCAAGTTCAGACACCCCTACCCTATATATGCCTTATACCACTGTGATGCATAGAATGGTTGGTACTAGTCATGTAGATAGTTTTATTGTGCTACTAAAAAATACTATCTCGTCTAGTGCCGCTGAGCAAGCTGTTTCTGATTTGATAGAGCAGCGACACGGCACCGATGACTTTCGTATTCAAAATTCTGATTCAATTCGTCAGACGATTGAATCCACCACAGGCACGATGAGATTACTGGTTTCGTCGATAGCCATTATTTCTTTGATCGTGGGGGGTATTGGCGTCATGAATATCATGCTCGTCTCAGTTACCGAACGTACCAGTGAAATTGGTGTGCGCATGGCAGTGGGCGCAAGACAATCTGATATCATGCAGCAGTTTTTGATAGAAGCGATTTTGGTATGTATCTTGGGCGGGATTTTAGGTATTAGCCTAGCGTTTGGTATCGGCGCTTTAATTAACAAATTTGCAGGGGGTAATTTCCAAGTGGTGTATTCAACCACCTCCATTGTAGCGGCTGTGGTGTGTTCCACTCTCATTGGTGTGGTTTTTGGGTTTATTCCCGCGCGCAATGCCGCGAGACTCAATCCTGTCGATGCCTTATCAGGTGGTGAATAAAAGTTTTATCACCTAGTTAATTAATACCTAGTTAATCCACGTCTAGCCAATCAAGATTTATTTAATCAAGGCTAGATAAGTTAAAGGTATGATAAGTCGATGAATTTAAGCCGCTATCTTGATGCAAATCTTTGGTTGAAAAAATTGTGCAAAAAGGCTTGCAAACCAAGATTTAATGCGTATAATATGCACTCACTTAACGGCAATAGCCAAAATAAAAACGTTAAAAATCGTTTTTGATTGCCTTAACAGTTTTGG
>NZ_JBIQEC010000023.1:3932-32340 GCF_045370505.1 Moraxella sp. 179-F 1C4 NHS
ATCGTTAGCTCAGTTGGTAGAGCAGTGGACTTTTAATCCATTGGTCCCGCGTTCGAGTCGCGGACGATCCACCATATATTGCTTTGCAATTTTTTAATGCTTTAGCAAATCATAGATTTGCTCTTGCGAAGCTAAAAACGTCTCCCAGACGTTTTCTTAACGCTTCTCAGGATCGTTAGCTCAGTTGGTAGAGCAGTGGACTTTTAATCCATTGGTCCCGCGTTCGAGTCGCGGACGATCCACCATATCCAAAGCCCTTATCGAATTGATAAGGGCTTTTTTATACCCTTGATTTTGTAACGCTATGATTTAGGCTAGCAGTTTAGGTTAGAAAAATAAAAATCACCTAGTTGAACTTATCTTTGATTGTATCAAATAGCTTGCCTAACGTTTAGCAAAGAAAAAAGCCAAACCATTAAAGGTTTGGCTTTTAACAGCATCGCTGTCCGAAGCTGTCGAGATAGGCTATGACTTTTAGTATAGCTTATTTTTGGTATGGGTAGTTAGGTGATGTACTTAATACATAGCCTGTTGCCCCGCCCGCTGCTGCACCGATTGCCGCAGCTTTACCGATGTCGTTACGGTTGCCATCTGATTTTGCCAGTGCACCTAATGCTGCACCCGCTACCGCGCCTTGCGTCGCCGCGCGAGAAGAGCCTTGGGTAGTGACGCGGTTGCCATAGGCATCAGTGGTTGCACACGCTGTCAATGCTGTTGAACCAACAAGTGTCGCAAGTACCGCAAGTGTTTTAAGTGATTTCATACTTTTCTCCAGTAGGGTTTCCATTTGCAAAAATGTCAGGTGCTTTTAGCAACTTACGGAAGTTATATTAGCGTAAATTTTTTACCCTATTGTTATGAATAAAGACTGATTTATATGTATTTTGTAAGTAACCTTACTATAGTTTGGACAACAAATAGCTTACTCAAGGTTGCGTTAACTTTTTCCACAATACCGAGCATATATTAAGCATGATAACTGTTTAATAAATCGGTGAATTGCGCTTCAGTGACCACTTTTACCCCCAGTTTTTCGGCATTGGCAAGTTTACTGCCCGCTTTTTCGCCTGCGAGCAGTGCGGTGGTCTTGGCAGAAACACTGCCTGAGACTTTTGCCCCTAATGATTGCAGTTTGGCCTTGGCTTCATCACGTCCCATGCCTTCAAGCGTGCCTGTAATGACCCAACTTTGACCTTTAAGCGGCTGATTGCCTTCAGGCACTTGACTGACAGGCTGCCAATGAATGCCCGCTTGTAATAATCGATTGATGACTTCGATATTGTGCTCGGCATGAAAAAACTCAAAAATCGAGTCTGCAGTTTTTTCACCGACATCGGGGGTTTTTTGTAACGCTTCGATACTCGCTGCCATGAGCGGCTGCAAGTCGCCAAATTGCATGGCTAAATTCATCGCCGTGCTCTCGCCTACGCCACCAATACCCAAAGCAAAGATAAACCGCGGTAATGTCGTATCTTTACTTTTTTCAATGGCAGCCAGCATATTGTCGACAGATTTTTCCCCCAATTTTTCAAGGTTGATAAGCGCGTCGCGGTGATTGCTCAGCGCATAAATATCTGCGACATTTTTAACAATGCCCTGCTCAAAAAAGTTAATCAACCAGCGCTCACCGAGCCCGTCGATATCCATCGCTTTACGACTGACAAAGTGAATCAGTGCTTCTTGTTGCTGGGCTGGGCAAAATAACCCCCCTGTACATCGTGCCAGCGCTTCACCTTCTGGCATGATAACGGGTGAATCACACACCGGGCAATGCGTCGGCAGGCTCACCACTTGGGCATTGGCAGGGCGCTCGTCCGTCCAAACGCGCGTAACTTTGGGAATGACATCACCGGCACGGTGTACGCTGACCATGTCCCCTGCTCGGATATCTAAACGCTGAATTTCACCGATATTATGCAGGGTCACATTGCTAACAGTGACACCACCGACATTGACAGGTTCAAGCTTGCCCACGGGCGTCAACTGACCTGTGCGCCCTACTTGCCATTCAATCGCATTTAGGCGGGTCATCACGGTTTCGGCAGGGAATTTATAGGCGGTTGCCCAGCGTGGCTCACGGCTTAAAAAGCCTAATTGCTCTTGCAAGGCTAAACTATTGACCTTAATCACCGTGCCATCAATTTCAAAGGGTAAGCGACTGCGTTTTTCAATCACCGATAGATAATACGCTTGCAGCTGCGCGGCTGTTTGCACGATTTTGATATCGCTAATGCTAAAGCCCAACGCTTTTAGCCAAAAAAGCGCATCGGATTGGGTGGTAATCTCAGCGGGCAAGCCTTGATTGACGGAATAGGCATAAAACGCCAGCGGACGACTTTTGGCGATATTGGGATCAAGCTGGCGCAAACTTCCTGCGGCAGCGTTACGCGGATTGGCAAAGGTTTTCTCCCCTTTTGCTTGGGCATCACGGTTGAGCCTTGCAAACCCTGCTTTGGGCATGAGTACTTCGCCGCGCACTTCTAAGCGCGGTATATCAATCGGCAACTGCAGCGGTAGATTTCGAATAGTACGCACATTTTGGGTAATATCTTCGCCCGTTTGACCATCGCCGCGCGTGACCGCTTGGATAAATTGCCCGTTTTGGTACAACAGTGAAACCGCAAGCCCGTCAAGTTTGAGCTCGACTTCATATTCGGGGTTTTGCTGATTGTCTGCCAAACGATCATTGACCCGTCGCATAAAGTTCTGTAAATCATCAAAAGTAAATAAATTACCCAGTGACAGCATGGGTATTTGGTGGGTGACTTGGGTAAAAAACGGCAACGGCTTGTCGCCTACTTGGTTGGTAGGGCTATCGCTTTGTACCAATTCAGGATGGGCGGTTTCTAGTGCCACCAGTTCTTGGCGAAGTTGGTCGTATTCGCTATCTTCTAACAGCGGATTATCTAGGACGTAGTAAGCGTGGTTATGTTGTTTTAGCTGTGCAATGAGTTTGCGCATTTGCGCTGTAATAGCGGCTGTGTTCATAATCATGATGCTTTAAAAAAGATAACGGATATTTTACAACAAAGTGATGGCTTACTTGGTCAATTTTTTCAGTCATCAGGTCAGTCAAAACAATAAATATTTTGACCATAAAACTTTTGATAATAAAACTTTTTACAATAAAAAAAGGCACTCGCGAGGAGTACCTTGTTTCATTTTAATAAAATCTATCGACCAAAATTAATGGCAAGCTCGCGCATGGCTTGGGTGTTTTCTTTGTTAATCGGCTCGCCTGTATCGTCATATACCGTGGCATTTAGGTCATTGGCAAGCAATCCTGCAATACTCATCATGCTATCAAAGCCTTGAACAGGGCGTGGGTGTGGTAATGATAAAAATAATACCAAGCCTTTCATGGTTTGCGTCGGTAGTCGATTGAGATCGAAAGGTGAAATACCTTCATTATCAATCATCATCAGACTAAACCACAATAAGCCTGTCCCGTCTTTGTTTTCGTAGCGATGGAACATGTTCATCGCACCAAACTTCAAGCCATACTTGTCAATCAGCTCTAACAGATAATCGCCTTTAATGTCGACAAACTGCTGATTAGGAAAAATACTGATGTTGATATTTTGAATCGCGTTGTTGAGTGGGCTGTTTTGTTCTTCGTCAATTTGCGCTTGGATATGGGTGTCCAAAATTGGGCTGTTATCGGTAAAGCTGTCATTTTTTAGCTGATTTTCATCGAAAGTATGCACAACAGGGCTGATAGTCTCTGTGGCATTGGCGAGCATGCTAAAAGCGTCGTTTTCGTTTTCCACAAATGTATTGGTTTCTGCCAATAATTTGTCATTGGCAGATTTAGTGACATTAGCATTGGCAAAACCGCCACTGGCTGGATAGTTGTCTAGGTGCAACTCGGTATCGTCCGCGCTTAGCTTTACTTCGCCTTTAGGATTGTCGGGTGTGATTTCTGCTTTAAACAGCTGGCTTTCTTCGGGCTCAGGGCGCTGATGGCGTGGAATAATAGGTAGACCATCTTTGTCATGTTCAATCGCGTCAGTCGCTAATACATCTTGGTTTTTTTGACGAATGGATTTTAGTAGCGTGTAAATACCCCAAACGATAGCAACAACCGCAAGAATGATAAGAATAAGCTGAGTGATAGACATAAACAACGACCTTTGAGAAAGACGATAACGACCCTGTTTGTAGTGTAAAAATTTTTACATCGGTATTTTTGCCGTTATACTATCATGACTTCATAAAATCAGCTAGAAAAAACCGTGACAAGGCTTGACTTTTTGCGTATTTGACAGGTGAAAATCGCTTATGCCAAATAAGCTTCCACCTCAGTCATATCCACACTGACCAGCTTGGACACCCCTGCCGTTGGCATGGTCACACCTTTGAGCTCGTCAGCAATTTGCATGGCAAGTTTGTTATGACTGATAAAAACAAACTGCACGTCTTTGGCAAGCTGCTCAATTAAGCGGGTAAAGCGCGCGACATTGGCGTCATCGAGCGGCGCATCGACTTCATCGAGCACACAAAATGGCGCAGGCTGCTGTTTAAAAATAGCAAAGATTAAACTTAACGCCGTCAAGGTTTTCTCACCGCCCGATAACAGGGCTAGCCGGCTATTCTTTTTGCCTTTCGGCTGCGCCATAAGTTCTAGCCCTGTCTGCCAGCCTTTGCCGCTGCCATCTTTGACATTGGTATGGTCTGATAACACCAGCTGCGCTTGCCCGCCACCGAACACTTGGGTAAATAGCTTGTTAAGTTCGATATTGACTTGGGTCAACATATCCATAAAAAGCTGTTTGGTCTGACTGTCAATCTGCTGGATAGCAAGTTGCAATTTTTCAATGCTTGCGGTCAAATCCGAGATTTGCTCAGCAAGGGGCGCTAAGCGGCTGTTTACTTCGCTGAGCTCAGCTACCGCGGCATGATTGACTGCCCCAAGATTAACCACCTGTAATGCTAACTGGTCGAGTTGTCGCTGTAGTTGCTCGCGTTTGCTGCCACTCATTAAGTCAATATTGTCGGTTTTTGGCACGGTGATTTTGCGACTAGTCAATTGCTCACCAATCAATGCCACGTTTTGTTTTGCTAGTGCCAATGCGGTGTCGGTGGTGTGATATTGCTGTTGTAGTTGGCTTAACTGCTGCTGAGACTCTTGCACACCCAATTGCGCTTGATGTAGCTCGATTTCCATGGTTTGCAAGGTGATTGTCAATTGCGTAACGCTGTCATTGACGGTTTGCAGTTGCGTCGAGTCCACCGTGAGTTGCTGTTGTAGCTGGGGCAAGCGTGCCTGCTGCTCGCTAATTTTATGACTCAGCAGCTGCTGCTCACTGGTGAATCTTGCTTGGTCTTGCTCAGCTTTGGCAAGTTGCTGCTCACTTGCGGTGATTTGCAATTGTCCGGTTGCCAGTGTTTGGGTGATGCGATTTTGTTGTTGTTCTAGCTCGCGCTGTTGACTGGCAAACTGGTTTAAGCGTTCATCGAGTAACTGGCGTTCGCTGATTTGTTGCTGTAATTGCGGTTGTAAATGCGAAAGCGTGTTGCTTAGCTCATACACCCGCTGTTGTTCTTGCTGCAATTTGTCCGCAAAACCTAGCCCCTCTTGTTGTAGACGCTCGCTGTCACTGTCGAGGCGTTTTTTATCTTGATTAAGTTTATCGAGTGCAGATTGATAGCGATACTGCTGTTGTAGTTTTTGTTGCTGGCATTGCTGTTGTTGCTGGGTTAGGCTTAGCAGTTGATTACGCGCGGTTCGGTCTTGCGCTTGCCATTCTTGCAGACTAACCTTCGCTTGTTGCAAGCGATCGGCTAGACGCTGCAGTTGCGGTTGTTGCTGCGCCAAGTGTTCATCGAGCTCTTCAATACGGGCTTCATTCATCAACTGCTGGCTAAAACTGATAACCTGCTGACCCTCCGCTTGCAACAAATGGCTTAGGTTAATCAGCAGCTGCTGATTACAGAGTATCAGCTGTTGCGCTGAGGTATGCACCAGCAACCAATTGCCCATTGGCAAGCTATCGAGCAGCCCTTTATCCTGCACATCTACCCAGTCAAGTGGCGTCGCACTGATCCATACCTGCTGAAAAATAGCCAGATTGGGCGCCGCAATCAAAGCAGACAGTGGCAAACAACCGTCTATTATATGGCTGTTCGCTGTGTGATTTTTCGAGGTGTGATGTAAAGCTGATTGATTATCAATAAACACCGCATGGTCATGGATGATTTGGGCAAAATCTTGGTCAGCCGCGATAGACCATTTGGCAAATACCGTAACTAGGGTATCAAAAACATTGGCATACCCCTTACCTGTTTCGGTCAATTGCAGTTGACTGATAAGTTTTGGCAAACTGCTAGTATGTTCTTGATTGGGTGACTGATAGATAACTTGGTCAAGGGCAGTTTCTTGTTGTGCTAGCAAATTTTGTAGTGTTGCTTGCTCGGTTTGCCACGCTTGGTACTGCTGCTCAGCTTGGCGATGCTGACGGGTTAAGCTGTCAACTTCATCGGCTTGGTCAGCGATAGATTCTTGACGGGCGATGATATTGGCTTCAAGACGTTCAATCTCATCACTGATTCTCGTTATTTGCGTGTCTAGCTCGTTGTCATCAAACGCTGCAAATTGCTGGTCAAATATGGCCTTAGCAGTCTGCCATGCCAATACGGCTTTGTCATGTTCGCTTTGGCGTTGTTGTTGGCGCTGTTGTTGGCTGGCATGGTGCTTGAGCGCATTTTCACTCACGGCAAGATTTTTTTCTACGTCTTGCTTTTGCTTATTTAACGCCACTAAATTTTTCGCAATGTGCTCACGCTGCTGTTTGCAATCATCTTGCTCCTCACGCAATTGTCGCAACTGTGCGGTGAGCTGTTCAAGCTTTGCAGGTAAGCCTTCAATACGCATTTGTGCTTGCTGTTTTTGTGCTTGCAACGCTTGTTGATACTCGGCAAAACGACCCAGTTCAACATTGAGGATATTCAGGCGTTGTTGCTCATTGGCAAGGGCTTGTTCAGCTTGTTTCAGTAGACTTTGCGTTTCATGCTGCTGCTGCCAATAATCCTTAGCAAGATTTTGCTGGGTTTGTAGCGTGTGCTGTTGCTCAGTCACAGCCTGCTGGGCAAGTTGCTGCTGCTCGATTAATCCTTCAATCAATACTTGCTGGGCATCCACACGCTCACGCATCGCTTGAAAATCTGCCGCGAGTGTTTGCTGTTTTTGCCATGCCTGCCCATAGTCATCAATGAGTAGCTGCTCACTGATCGTCTGCTGCGCTTGTTGCCATTGCTGGGCTTGTTGTGCCGTTTTGGCTTGTTTTTCTAGGCGTTTTTGTTGGCTGGTCAGTTCGCTGACCATATCATGTAGCCTCGCTAAATTATCGCTTGCGGTATCGAGCTGTTTTTGGGTGTCATCACGCCGGCTTTGGTAGCGCGACACGCCCGACGCCTCTTCGATAAACTCTCGTAGCTGCAGCGCATTGGCATCAATGATGCGCCCTATCATACCCTGCTCAATCACCGCATACGAGCGCGCGCCAAGACCTGTGCCCAAAAAAATATCGACCACATCGCGGCGACGCACTTTGGTGCCATTGATAAAGTAATCGGATTTGCCTTCTTTATTGATTTGCCGACGTACCGATAATTCTTGATAGAGATTGAGCGCGTGGTGGATGCCGCTGCTACCATCTTCGCCGCGGGTATGTTCAAACACCAATTCTACGCTTGCCAAGCTTTTGGCGGACTTGTCTTCTGTACCTGCAAAGATGACATCACTCATCGCGCCGCCGCGAAGCTGCTTGGCGGAGTATTCACCGAGCACCCAGCGGATGGCATCAATCACATTGGATTTGCCGCAGCCGTTGGGTCCGACAATCGCGGTGATGGTTTTGGGGAAATGAAACGTTGTAGGGTTGGCAAAGGATTTAAAGCCTGCCAGTTTGAGCTGTTTTAACCGCATGTTGCTAGAGTATAGGTATCAAAAAAAGGCGCTTATTTTAGCAAAATTTTAGCGATTATTCATTAAATCTATGCTGACTTGATTTATGCTAACTGGGTACACACAAATCAGGCTAAACCTGCTAAAGCCTTAAGTTGATAAATCTGCCATGGCATAAAAAAAAGCATAAAAAAAACCGCTAAGTGGATTAGCGGTTTTATCAATCATGTTTTCGCCACTATTATTTTGCCGGTGACGCAGTAGCAGTCGCGGTATTTGCCGTTGCAGTCGCGGTATTGGCAGGTACAGAAGCGGTTGTGGTGGTCGTTGTCGTCGTGGTGGTGGTTTCAGTTTTGGCTTCTTCTTTTTTGCCACAACCCACAAGGCTGATGACCGTCACTAATGCGATTAATAATTTATTCATAGTTTTCTCCAAAAAGGGTTAATGTAATCATCCATCTGATAACTTGATAGTCCGATAACTATATGATCCCAATAACTATATCACTAGGTCAATCAGTATCACTAGGTTAATCAGTTTATAAAACCTCAACTTAATTTTATCAATCATGTTATCAAGGCGTCATGGCATTTTATGAGTTTTCTGACCGTTTGGATAGCGGTTGTGACGATTTTTTTAAGGGTTTTATGTAAATATTTATGCGTATCATCAGTCAATACGCCCAATACACTAAATTTTACCCACGCGATTGTGTGCTACAATAATCATTAAAAATTAACCACTAAAATTTAATCGCTGAAAATTTTTAAAAGAACTATTGCTATGTCTATGCTGCTCTCCTCACCCAATGTTCAAGCCGTTCGCGCTTATTTACTTGATTTACAAGACCGTATTTGCCAAGCGCTAGAAAACCAAGAAGCCACTGGCGGCTTTAATCTATATGCTGAAGGTGCCAGCAACGCCAAATTTGTCGCCGATGTTTGGGAAAGACCCATTGAGCAAGGCACCCATCAAAATTTGGGCGGTGGTCGCTCCAATGTACTCCAAGGTGGCAAAGTGATTGAAAAAGGCGGGGTGATGTTTAGCCACATTATTATCAACCATCTGCCAGCCACTGCCACCGCTCGCCACCCTGAACTTGCCGGTCGCCAAGCGCAAGCGCTCGGTGTCTCGCTGGTGATTCATCCGACCAATCCCAACGTGCCAACCAGTCACGCCAACGTGCGCATGTTTATCGCGGAAAAAGAAGGCTACGAGCCGATTTGGTGGTTTGGTGGGGGCTTTGATTTGACGCCATTTTATCCCGTGATGGAAGACTGTGTGCATTGGCACCAAGTGTGTCATGATTTGTGCGCGCCGTTTGGGGCAGACGTTTATCCCAAGTTCAAAACTTGGTGCGATGAGTATTTTTATTTAAAGCATCGTAACGAACAACGTGGCATCGGCGGCTTGTTTTATGATGATTTGAACACCCTTAGTATGGGTTGGGATTTTGATAAATGCTTTGCCTTTATGCAGGCGGTAGGCAATGGCTATCTTGAAGGTATTATCCCAATTTTTGAGAAACGCAAACACACGCGCTATAGCGAGTCGCAGCGTAATTTTCAGTTATATCGCCGCGGTCGCTATGTCGAATACAATCTGGTGTATGACCGCGGCACCTTGTTTGGCTTGCAATCAAACGGGCGCATTGAGTCGATTTTGGTTAGTCTGCCGCCGCTCACCGGCTGGGAATATCGTTATGAGCCCATTGCAGGAACGCCTGAATTTGAACTCACGGATTTTTATCTAAAACCCAGAGATTGGCTAAATTTCAAAGCTTAATAAGACACAATCTTAATAAAAAACAATAAAAAAGGGCAATCACAGTTGCCCTTTTTTTAATGGGCGATTAACCCATTAGATTTGGTTGTACGATTTCTATCCAGTAGCCATCTGGATCCAAGATGAAGGCAATATCTTTCATCGCACCTTCTTCAGGGCGTTTTTTAAAGGTGACTTGATGTTGCTCAAACCAGGCAACCGCTTCTTGCAGATTTGGCACGGCAAAACAAATATGCCCGAATCCTTGTGGTTCGCTGTTGCCACTGTGATAATGAAACTCTGCATCAGACTCAGTGCCATAATTATGGGTCAATTCTAGCACCCCTGGCTGACTAAAGGTAAATGCGGCTAAAGCGGCGGTATCGGTCGGCAAATTTGCCACCTGTTCATCGGTGAGCTTTGCCAAAAAATACAAATCAAATTCCGCTTGTGGATAGCGTTTGGTTTGTAGTAGCGTCATGCCTAATACATCTTGATAAAAAGCCAACGACACTTGCGGGTCTTTCACCCTAAGCATGGTGTGATTAAAGATAAACTCATTGGTAGCGGACAAGTTTGACATAGTGATCCTTATTGTAATATGCCTCTAAAAGAAAAAACCTTAAAAGAAAGACGTTGACTAAACTTCATTAATAGCGACAGTTTGCCAAAAATTCAATACTTTTTAATTTTACTTAACTTTTGGGTAAAAATATAGCCTTCATTTCTCATAACATCATGGTTCATAACATTACCCTTAGGTAAGTTACTCAATTCGCTATTTACTATTCACTATTCGCTATTCAATACTGGCTACTCAATAAATGTCACTTTACCCGTGTCCAAATCATACACCGCCCCAACAATAATTAAGCTACCATTATTAACCGCATCTTCAAGAATGCGAGAGCCGTGTTTGAGCTGGGTGACTGACATACGCACGTTGGCTTTAATACCCCGATTAATCAACTCTTGCGCGTCAATGTCTTGTCCATTGGCAGTATAGATTTCATGCAAGTTGTAAACACTGGGACGGATACGGTCAACAATCGAACGTAAATTGGGGGAAAACTGCTGATCAGGATTGATCAGTGTCTCCACACAAGCCGTCACCGCGCCGCAATGTGAATGACCCAACACCACGACTAACTTGGTACCGAATTTTTCAGCGGCAAACTCAACCGAGCCAATCTGAGAGGGCGCGACTACGTTGCCTGCTACACGAATAACGAATAAATCGCCCAACCCTTGATCAAAGACAATCTCAGCGGGGACGCGCGCATCAGAACACCCCAAAATAATCGCAAACGGTTCATGCACATGGGTAAGTGCATTAGACGCTAGCAAGGTTGATTGGGGGTTTTGCAAATTCTCTACGAATCGTGCGTTGCCTTGTTTGAGCATCTCGAGCGCTTGCTCGGCAGTTTCTGGACGCGGTAAGTGACTGTTTGGCATTTGGTTTTCTCCTTTCACCCTATGATAATAACGAACTTTGTGATGATATAAAACGCGATATTTTTTATCAATTCAAACTTTTTAAAACTCAAAATTTTTTTCAAGACGGTTGTATAGCTACTATAATACCTCATCGCCTGCCACAGTAATATGCCCATCGGCTATTTGGTTCATAAATTGCGCATAATCTTGGGCATTGCGAGCGGCAGTTTGCTCGGCATACGCTTGCATGACAGGGATGATTTCATTACCATTGCCCAGATAGCCCATAAGCGTATCGGCATTGCCCGCTTTGGTATGCGCATGCGCTAAGGCATGTCCACAGCTTTCAATATATTCGTAAAAATGGGCAGCTGCCATGCTCTCAAGAGACGCCGAATACTTCATGTCCCGCAGCTGCCTGACATAAAAATCCATTTCAAAGTTATCGAGCGATGCATAGCCCAAGAAAATATCACTCGATGCCTGCATCAATTGTTGCCCCTCAACCACGCGTTTGCCTTGATGGCTAAATTGTTTTGCCAGTAAGGGTGTCAAGATAGACGCTTTGGCTTGCTTCATTTGCAATATCAGCGGCTCATGGTCGGCATCTTGGAATAATGCCACCGCACACACAGTACCGACACTTCCCACCCCAACTACTTTGAGCGCCACATCGGTAAAATCATACCGGTCAAACAACACCTGTCTATCTGACTTTAGGGTATCTCGATAAGCGTCAAAAAAAGCGTGGCTACCGCCAAAAAACGGCTGTCCCCGGCGTGGCGGTCGCTGCAACTCACCATCCGTTTTAAACGCGCGTAACCCTGTGACAGTATCACGCTCAGTCAATTTTGGCAGCATTTTTACCGCATCATTTTTTTTGGCTTTTTCAAAATCGGCATGACGGCGTTTACGAACAGTCACGTCTTCGGTATTTGCCAATATTTTATGGGCGTCGATTTTTTCATACCACACTTGTAGCGGTGACAAGCTACAATGCGCTTCTAATCCATCAAGGTAACTGGTCAGCAGTTTTTCTATCGCCTTATAGCCCACCGATTCTACATACTTAAAACTTTGACTGGCGATTAAAATACTGGCGACCAGTCGCTGCAAATCCCATTCAAATGGTGCAACGATGGTTTCATCAAAATCATTGATGCCAAATAATAAATTGCGTTCAGGACTGGCATAACCACCAAAATTACTGACATGACAATCGCCGCAAATCTGCTGAAATAACCCAGAATGTTGCCCCTGCCATGCTTGGTCAAACAGCATCAAAGCGGGCATCCCGCGAAAAAAAGTAAACGGCGATACACTCATGCGCTTGGCTCGTATGGGTAGTAACGCTGTCAACCGACCTTGATTCGACCAATGATAAAGACTGAGCGCGTCGATGGCAGTCGGACGTTGGCTGATGGCAGCCAAGGTTTTTAATGGGTACGCCTTACGCTGCTGTTTGCCGAGCGCAATACTATCTGCTTGGGTTAGTAGTTTGCCTTGGTAGCGATGGCGCGTCAAATCCACACACTGAGCATGCTGTAAGGATTTTGGTAAAGCAATAGCGATGGGCAGCGCGGCTGTTGCGTGTGTTGCTGTTTTTTTGGTGGCTGTTTCTTTAGCGGCTGGTTTTTTTGCGGGTATTTTGTTAGCCGTGGTTTGAGAAGCCGTATTGTTTGCGCCTGTTTGAGTGGTTGTTGTTTGGGCATTTGTTGTTTGAGTGGCTGTTTGAGTCGTTGGGTCTTGAGGCTTTTTTCTGCTAGGCATATATTGTCTCTTAAATGTTCAATCGGTCACTGGCTAAATTATCATCACATAAAAGTCGTTCAAGCTTGCTATTTTAATGACTTTGGTAAAAAGTTACGTTGCTTATTTGTGCCAAATCAACCCCTTATTATCGACTAAAATTAGCCACTAAAATTTTATGAATAGCAGGTGAATTTTCAGTAACATTTTTTAAGTTTAGCCGTTATACTGAACGCAACTTTTAACTGTATTTTCACAGGTGAAACTATCGAAAAACTCTGTATTTATGTTGTCATGCTGATTGCGCTTTGACCCTATCATAAATATGCCATTTTAGCCCGCTATTTTAGCCTTGCCGTGAGATTGTGCCTATGTCTGCATCAACGTCCGCATCAACGCCACAAACCACCCTAAACGCACCATCAGCTATGCCTGATAGCGCCCAGCCGACCAACCAAAAACCTGTACTACTACAAATCCGTCATTTATCCAAATCTTATGGCGACACCCAAATTTTGCAAAATATCAATCTAGATATTTATGACGGGGAGTTTTTGACGCTGCTGGGTCCTTCTGGCTGTGGCAAAACTACCCTACTACGCTTGATTGGCGGGTTTGAGCTGCCCAATGCCGGTAGTTTGCAGTTAGAAGGGGTTGATATTGCAGGCTTACCTGCGGAAAAACGTCCGATTAATACGGTGTTTCAGCAGTATGCCCTGTTTCCGCACATGAACGTGTACGACAATATCGCCTATGGACTAAAACTTAAAGGCGTGCCCAAAACCGAAATCGACCAGCGCGTGCGTGAAGCGCTGGCAATGGTACAACTTGACCATACCATCAATCGTCGTCCGCAAGATTTGTCGGGAGGTCAGCAGCAGCGTATCGCCATCGCCCGTGCTGTGGTCAATCGCCCAAAAATGCTGCTACTTGATGAACCTCTATCAGCGCTCGATGCCAAACTACGTGAGCAAATGCAATCAGAACTCAAACGCTTGCAGCGTGAACTGGGTATTACCTTTGTGTTCGTGACCCACGACCAACAAGAAGCCTTGTCGATGTCTGACCGGATTGCCGTCATGAAAAACGGCGTATTCCAGCAAATTGATACGCCCATTGGCATCTATGAATCGCCTGCCAATTTATTTACCGCAAGCTTTATTGGCGAGACCAATTTGTTTAAAGGAAAAGTGCTAGCGGTCAACCCAGCCACCATCAAAGTGGAAGTGGTCGAGCAAAATGACGGCTTTCATCCGATTCGTGAATTGCCCCGTCCAAAATTTGACGTGCAAGTCGGTCAAAATGTCAACTTACTGCTGCGTCCTGAAGATATCCGCGTGTACTACACCCATGAAGGTCATGAAGGCTTAATCGGCAACGTGGTAGACAGTGCTTATAAAGGCAGTACCCTAGATTCTGTGATTCGATTAAAAAACGGTAATATCGTCAAAACGTCCGAGTATTTTAACGAAGACGATCCAAATTTTAACTATAAACTGGGTCAAGAAGTGCGTATTGACTGGGTCGATGGTTGGGAGTGGATTTTGCCAGATGAATAATACTACTTCACCTTCGAACTCTAGCGTTTCGACTGCTACCGTGCCTGCCGCTGTTATGACAAAACAAGGCGGGCGCGGCTTTCAGCGTGCGACCCTGTTTGTGATTTGGGCATGGCTGATTATTTTTGCCTTGATTCCCAATATCTTGGTGATTGCCGCCAGTTTTTTGACTCGGGATGAAGATAAGTTTTTAACACTGCCGGTCACCCTCGAAAACTATATTCGCTTGATTGATCCGCTTTATTTAAAAGTGTTTTTACATTCGCTGTCGATGGCAGGGATGACGACGATTATCTGTTTGCTGCTCGGTTATCCATTTGCCTACTTGGTCAGTAAAGCCGATAAAAAATGGCAGTCATTATTGATGTTAATGCTAGTGATTCCGTTTTGGACCAACTCATTGGTGCGTCTGTATGCGGTGAAACTCATTATGGCGGCCAATGGTCTACTCAGCACCATGCTGATTAACCTTGGGCTTATCAACGAGCCACTGCAAATTTTATATACCCAAAAAGCAGTGATTGGCGGCTTGGTGTATTTGCTGTTTCCGTTTATGGTACTGCCCCTGTATGCGGTATTTGTGGATTTGCGTGACGATTATATTTTGGCATCCAAAGATTTGGGCGCTAACAAGCTACAAACCTTTTGGCACGTGATTTTGCCACTCACTACGCCCGGGATTATTTCAGGGGTATTGCTGGTACTGTTGCCTGCCATGGGCATGTTTTATGTGGCGGATATCTTGGGCGGTTCGCGCAACTTGCTGGTGGGTAATATCATCAAATCGCAGTTTTTGGATGCCCGTGACTGGCCATTTGGTGCCGCGGCGTCCGTGCTATTGACGCTTGCCATGGCATTGCTGATTATGGCGTATCGAGCCAGCAGCAAACGCATTGGCAAAACTGACTACAACGAAGTGGCATAAGGGGGACGCTATGTCTAATACTATGAAATGGCTGTCTCGCCTGTATTTGACCATCGTATATCTGCTGATGTTCTCGCCGATTGCGGTGATGGTGATTTTCTCGTTTAATGCCTCAAAAGTCGGCTATCAGTGGGGCGGTTTTAGTACCCATTGGTACAGCGAGTTATTTAGTAATGCCGCGATGGTACAAGCTGCCATCAACTCAGTCATATTGGCGGTAGTGGCTGCGACGATTTCTACTGCGATTGGCGGTTTGACGGCGTTAGCGTTACAGCGTTATGACTTCAAAGGTAAATCGATACTACAAAGCTTGCTATTTGTGCTGATGATGTCGCCTGAGATTGTCTTGGCGATTTCGCTATTGGCGTTATTTTTGATTGTGGGGATACAGCTGGGTTTTGTGACGTTGCTAATTGCGCACATTACCTTTTGTCTGCCCTTTGTGGTGATTACGGTGACTGCGCGTCTATCTAGCCTCGACACCCGCGTGTTGGAAGCGGCGCGTGATTTGGGTGCCAATGAATTCACCATGATTCGTACCGTGCTTGTACCGATTATTTTGCCTGCGATTTTGGCGGGCTGGGTGCTTGCCTTTACCCTATCACTTGATGATGTGGTGGTATCGACGTTCAATACAGGACCTGAGTTTGAGATTTTACCATTACAGATTTATTCGATGGTGCGTGTCGGGGTAAAACCTGAAGTCAACGCCGTTGGCACAATCTTGCTCGCAATCTCACTACTGGGTCTGATTATCTCGCAGTTATTACTTGCCAAAAAGTCGATGAATCTACCATCGACCCAAAAACGTTAAGGAGACTTATATGATTTCTCGGATGCTCAATAGAAGACGTTTTTTAGGGTATGGCTTGGGTGTTGGCGGTGCCGTTTTAACAGGGGGGCTGGCAAGTAATCTAACGGGTTGTCAAAAATCGAGCGAAACCGCGACTAGCACTGCGGCGTCTGCGCCTACTGCCAGTCAAGGCGGCAAGGTTGTCAATGTCTATAACTGGACGGAGTATATCTCTGACCAAGTGCTTAAAGATTTTACCGCAGAGACAGGTATCGACGTTATTTATAGCACCTTTGATTCTAACGAAGCCATGTACGCCAAACTCAAACTGATGAATGGCAGTGGTGAGTATGATGTGGCGTTTCCAGGGACGGATTTTGTCGATAAAATGCGTAAAGAAGGGATGCTTGAGCCGCTTGACCATGCCAAATTGACCAATTTTGGCAACCTCGGCAAAACCTTTATCAATGCCCCTTTTGACCCTGAAAACAAGTTTAGTATTCCCTATCTGTGGGGCTCATCAGGCATTGCAGTCAATACCAAACGCATTGCTAAAGCAAGCTTGAGTAGCTGGAATGACTTATGGAAGCCAGAGTACGAAGGGCGCGTGATGCTGATGAATGACATCCGTGACGTGTTCACCATGAGTCTATTGACCCTTGGCTATAATGGCAGTACCAAAAACCCTGAAGCCATCAAACAGGCTTATGAAAAGCTCACCAAGCTGATGCCCAATGTGCGCACCTTTAACTCAGATGCACCGCGCATGCCGTTTATGGAAGGGGAAACTTACTTGGGCTTGGCTTGGAATGGTGAAGTCATCATGGCACAAGACCAAGGGATGCCAGAGCTGGACTTTGTGTATCCAAAAGAAGGCGCTATTATGTGGATGGATAACATGGTCATCCCCAAAAATGCCAAAAACAACGATAACGCCCATAAGTTTATCGATTTTATCTTGCGACCCAAATACGCTGCCATGATTAGTGAAGAAATCGGCTACGGCTCGCCCAATGAGGCGGCAAAAAAAGAAATGCCGCCTGAGCTTGCCAACAATCCGATTGTGTATCCGCCAGCTGATTTGCTAAAACACGCGATGTTTCGTGAAGACGTTGGGGATGAGATAATGGCGTTATATCAGCAGTATTGGGATAGGCTCAAAGTGGATATGTGATTTTTCAATAAGCGGTCATTAAAAAATTATAAAAAAAGCGGGCTTATGATTAAGTCCGCTTTTTTACCCTAAAAATCTGCTTAGCGCATGGTGACAAACTCTTCTGAGCCAGTCGGATGAATCGCCACCGTGTCATCAAAGTCACGTTTGGTTGCACCCATTTTGATAGCAACAGCAAAACCTTGAATCATCTCATCGACGCCAAAACCTACGCCATGCAAGCCCACTACTTTTTCTTCCTCACCCACACAAATCAGCTTCATGTGACACGGCTCGCGGTGCTTGGTCACTGCACTATACATCGGGGTAAAACTGGATTTATACACTTTAACCGCATTGATGCCATAGCCTTTAACCGCCTCTTCTTCACTCAGCCCTACAGTACCAATCGGTGGGTGGCTAAAAATCACGCTCGGCACTAGGTTATAGTCCAAATGCTCATTGGGTTTGTTGTTAAACAAGCGCTCAGATAGTCTGCGACCTGCTGCCACCGCCACTGGGGTCAATTGAATACCATGTTCGATGATATCGCCCACCGCATAGATACCTTCGACATTGGTATTTTGATAGGCATCGACTTTAACAAAGCCTTGCTCATTGACTTCAACGCCTGCTTTATCAAGATTGATGGTATCGGTTGCAGGTTCGCGACCCGTTGCCCAAATCAAACAATCCACCGTCAAGGTCTCATTGTTTGACAATTCAATGCTCAATGAGCCATCTTGGTTTTTGCGTACTTGTTGTGGCAGCAATCCATAATGAAATTCAATACCATCATCGTGCATGATATGGGTGAGCGTGGTGACAATGTCGGCATCGAAGTTTTTGAGCACCCGCTTGCTACGCACAATCAGATGGGTCTTTGAGCCCAATGCATTCATCACCCCTGCAATCTCAACACCGATATAGCCTGAACCGACAATCGCTACCCGCTGTGGTAATTCGGTCAAGTCAAAAAAACCATCCGAGTCAATACCCAACTCTGCCCCTTCAATCGCGGGGCGAACAGGTCGACCGCCCATCGCTAGCAAAATATGGTCAGCGGTAATGGTCTCTACCGTGCCGTCATTTTTATACACCTCAACCGTATGTTTATCAGCAAATTTGGCAAAACCATGAATCACATCGACTTGGTTATTTTTGAGACCATTGTTGTACGACTGATGAATACGGCTGATATAAGCTTGGCGACTTTGTACCAATTTGGCAAAGTCAAATTGTTTAACATCCAAATCAAAGCCATAGTCAGGCGCATAATGATGTATCGCTGCTGCCATATTGGCGCCATACCACATCACTTTTTTGGGCACACAGCCAACATTGACGCAAGTACCGCCTAGCTGCTTGGCTTCAATCAAGGCACATTTTTTACCATAGCTGGCAGCACGGTTGATGGATGCAATGCCCCCTGACCCACCACCAATCGCGATATAATCATAATGTTTGCTCATAATTCTTCCTGTTTTTTGGTCATTTTCAAAGTTACATGCGGTTATTTTACCAAGTTTTGGTGGCGAGAAAAGTTTTTAATTCTTACCTTTCTCATTGATAAAATAAAACAAATCAGCGTTTTTTTTTGAATAATTTTAATGAAAAAGGTTTAAACACCCTTGCCTCACCGCAAAAGGCATCAGATAAAATCGGGTTTTTTTGGGTTGGCAAAATTCAATCGGCTGTGCCATCAATTGCGTGCTTAGTGTTGGGACAATCAGCCAAGCTTCATCGGCATCAAATTCACTGGCGTAGGTAAGTAGTTGGTACATGTCTGCCAAGCTTATGTCGTTAAAAGTAGCAGTTTTTTTCCATTTCACATCGGCGATAATGAGTTTATCGGCAGACTTTAACCAAATATCGGGTTTGATGGTTAACCCTTGCTGCACGGTCAATGGCTGTCTTTTTTGCTCAACCAGCTCAAAATTCTGCCCTACAAATTGTTCTTGGATTTTTCTGCCCACCCATTTTTCAAAGGCAAATGGCATATTCACCAGCCAAGTTGGGGTCAAAAACTGCCCTTGGCTGCTGGCTTGTTGTAGCGTCAGCAGCGCATAACAAAAGCTGATAAAAGTATAATTACGCTGGGCAGTCAGACTGGGCAACGCGGTCAACTCTTGTAGCGCTTGAGAAAATAAGCTGCCGTATAAGTCTTTGGCAACGGTAGCCACTGCCTGCCATGGGCTCGGTAATGGCATAGCCATGCTGCCAATCACACGCTCGATGGTGGTTTTCACCAAGCGATTGCCAGCGGTATCCATCGCAAAATTTTCAGTCTGATGATAAAACTTATGCGGCTGGTGGAAGTTATGCTGCAATTGCTCTTTGACCAGTAATTTACCCTGCAGATAGGGCTGATTTTGCTCAAATTGCTGATATTGCTGATTGGGGACATACTGCGCAAATCCCTGCCAAAAATACGCTTGCAGCCACTCGCTAAGCGATAGTGAATGATTGATTGGTGGAGGATTGGGGGCTGGAGGATTGATGAGTCGTTGATTGGCTAGATTGGGTAACGATTTGGGCAATAAGGCTTGCCACACTGCTGTCAGCATCTGTTGCACCCATTGACGGGTTTGGGTAACTTCATGGGCATGGGTGATTTGGGCTTGTGCAAGTTTTGGCAAAATCTCAACCTGCCCGCCACTGGGCAACCCAATCACACCGATATAGTGGCGCACTTTGAGTTGCCACTGCTGCTGTTTACGCTCAATGCGAAACACGTCAAAATTTTGCTCGATAAGCCAGTCAAAATCTTGCCCATCGTCAAAATCTGCCGCGGTCAAGCAACTATGTTCAAACGTGATGATGGCTTTCATGAGGCGCTTTGATAGATTGCAAGATAGCTATTCGGGTCATCAAGCGCTTGGGTATTAATGTCAAAACCCGCTTGCTGCGCCATAAATCCAGTTGCTTTTTTGTTATCAACCAGCCTGATAAAGCGCTGCCCAAAGACTGCTTGCAAGATTTGTCCATGGTGCTGGCAGGCTTGCGCAACTTGTGGGATGATGGATTGGCTAAACGCAGCGCTTAACGCTTGCAGCGAATCAATACCCCACAAAAAACTATGCCCTAACTGGCTGTCTTTTGCCAAATTTTGCAAGATTCTTTCATTCAATGCGGTCAACAACTTGGCTAAATCAATCTCAATCCCATTTGCCATCACTTTACCCAATAACTGTGGCTGTGGTTGACATTCAATAAATTCAAAACGGCGGCGAAATGCCATATCGAGCGGTGTCAATGAATGATCTTGGCTGTTCATGGTGGCGTAGATATCGACATTGCTAGGCACGCTAAACGGCTGACGCGAATATGCCAAATTCACCGACAGGCTATCTGTCTGTCCTGCGCGTTTAGTCGGTTCAATCAAACTCATCAATTCCCCAAACACGCGGGCGACATTGGCGCGGTTGATTTCATCAATCAACATGGCATAACGGTGGCTAGGGTCATGTTTGGCTTGTTGACACAGTCTAAGAAATGCCCCTGACTCAATGCGATAGCTCATCTGTCCATTGTCCGCGATGTGGGGACGAATCCCTTCGACAAATTCTTCATACCCATACGCTTGATGAAAACTGACAAAACTAAATCGTTCTAGCTTTGGCTGCAAATAGTTGGGCTGAAACTGGCTGTGAATCGCCGCTTGGTAATCATCGAGTTTGTTTTGCAAATCTGCTAATAACGGCAAACTGTCTGCTAATAAAAACCAATTACTGCTATCGTCTTTATCAAAATACGATTGGCTAGCCCTTCGATGATATTTGACACGGACTGAGTTCTTATCACTGTACATCATCAATGTGCCCCAAGCCGTTTGATTCAAATTTTCTTTACGGTCATTTAATTGCGCCTTCATCCTAAAAAATTGATGATCGATTATTTCTGGCACTTTAAGCAGTTTTCTACCTTGTTGATAATTATTTAGGAATATCAAACAAATTACATCTCGCCAGCTTAGTGGCTTAAGCAAAGCTTTTAGCAATTCATCCGCATTGGCTACTGGCAAAAACTCGGTATATTGTTTGGCGATTTGTTGCAGTCGGTAGGTCTTGCCTGTCCCTGCTACGCCTGTATAGATAATATTTTTTGCTAGGTCAGTCATGACAGATTATCACTCACGATGGTCATACCTGCCGCTTTTGCTGCACGCGTACCACCCGTCAAATGGACGATGTCCCGATTTGGGTCAATCTCATTGAGCAAAGCGACAGCTTTGGCGGCTTTGCTGCCGCCACCGCATAGCACATAGATAGTACCATCCGTGGTTGCCAATAACTCTGCCGTCAGCGTATCCAAGGGTTGGTTTTTGGCAGACTCAATATGTCCTTGCGCAAATGCTTTACTATCCCGCACATCCCAAACGGTATCGTTTGCGGTGGCAGAAAAGTCGGTAATGGCTAGTTTACGAATCATGGTTACCTCTTAATTTTTAATGTCTATTTTGTGATGGCTTATTATGGATAAGCTGACGAAATTTATCAAATCAGCGATTAATAACCAAATTTTTGCTTCACCTTAACTATTTTTATGAAGTTGATGGCAAATTATGATTTATAATTCATTCCAATATTTTATGTATCTTAATTTTCACTTAAACTTTTATTATCTAAGGAGGGTAGACATCATGCCAACCGTTTCAACCGCGCACCCTGATCATCAGCATATCGCGCTACGCAATGACCCAAAAAAGGTCGCCGTGGCATCCATGATTGGTACAGCTATTGAGTTTTATGATTATTATATTTATGCCGCTGCTGCGGTATTAATTTTTAATACCCAGTTTTTTGATAAAACCGATGAAAAAGCGGCGATGCTTTACTCGCTTTCGACGTTGGCATTGGCATTTATTGCCCGCCCTTTCGGCTCAGCGTTATTTGGTCACTTTGGTGATAAACTCGGTCGTAAAAAAACCTTGGTGGCCTCTCTGCTCACGATGGGTTTATCAACCGTAGCGATTGGTTTGCTACCGACTTATGCCCAAGTAGGCGTCATTGCCCCATTATTGTTATGTTTACTTCGTGTGGGTCAAGGGATTGGGCTTGGCGGTGAATGGGGCGGTGCTGCCTTGGTCGCCACCGAAAATGCGCCAGAAGGCAAACGTGCTTGGTATGGTACTTTCCCGCAGTTAGGCGCGCCGATTGGGTTATTTTTAGCCAACTTAGTGTTCTTTTTACTCAGTTATTTTTTAGGAAAAGATGCCTTGGTCGAGTGGGCATGGCGCATCCCGTTTCTTATTTCAATCGTGCTTGTGGGTGTGGGTCTTTGGGTACGTTTAAGCCTGCATGAAAGCCATGTATTCCTTACCGCTGAAGCCGAAGGCAAAAAAGTTAATGCCCCTGTGTCAAAAGTCATTACCCAATATTGGCGTCCGATTATGCAAGGCACATTCTTGATGGCGATGACTTATGTGATTTTTTATATCATGACTGCCTTCGTACAAGCCTATTCAAAAAGCCCGGCAAAATTATCTTCTTTTGGCTTCCCAACAGGGTTAGGTATTGCCCCAAATACCTTTACTGGCTTTTTATTGGTGGCTGCGATTGTGTTTGGTCTTTTTACCAGTATTTCAGGGATTGGCGCTGACAAAATCGGTCGTAAAAAATGGCTGATTGGCGTGACTATATTATGTATGGTGTTTGCCTGCTTTATGCCCGCATTGCTCAGCAATGGTACACCAACCACGGTATTTATTTTCCTCATTTTAGGCATGGCATGTATGGGTATGTCGTTTGGTCCAATGGCAGCGCTATTACCAGAGCTGTTCCCCACCGAAGTACGGTATTCAGGTGCGTCACTGGCTTACAATCTAGCGGCGATTGTGGGTGCATCTATTCCTGCGATTTATGCCATCAAAATCAATGAGCAATATGGCATGAAAGGTGTGGCTATATATATTGTTATCAACGGTTTGATTTCTCTCATCGCGTTACTCTCAATTAAAGAAACCAAAAATATCGATTTGATGGACTAAAATATAGATTAGAAGATAGACTAAAAACTGATACCTAAAAAACGCTGGCAAATGCTGGCGTTTTTTTTGCCCAAGGCGGTTATAATAAACCTTTCAATACCGTGAGACATAGGATGAAAGCCTATAACCGCTGTGAATGGTGCGGCACTGACCCACTTTATCAAGCTTACCACGACAATGAATGGGGAAAGCCCAGTTATGACGACCGTCATCTATTTGCCATGTTATGTTTAGAAGGTATGCAAGCGGGACTCAGCTGGATTACCATCCTCAAAAAACGCGAGCGTTATTACCAAGTATTTGCTGATTTTGACCCTGCAATTATCGCACAGTTTGATGATGCCAAGGTGGATAGTCTCATGACCGATGCGGGCATTATTCGCCACCGCGGTAAAATCAAAGCCATCATCAACAATGCCAAATGCTATCTAAAAATCACCCAAACCCAATCTTTTGGCGATTATCTTTGGAACTTGTCGCCCAGCGGCTTGGCAAAAATACCGCAGGATAACCACCCAAAAATATTTGCTGATATCCCCACCAATACTGAATATTCAGATAACATGTCAAAACAGCTTAAAAAAGACGGGTTTAAATTTGTGGGCTCGACGATTTGCTATGCGTTTATGCAAGCAGTCGGCATGGTGAATGACCATGTAGCGGCGTGTGATTTTCGATAAGCGGTTTCAATAGTCAACAGCGGATAACATATTTCTCGATGCTACAGATTTCTCGGTGCTACAGACCCCAAAATAGGCTAAAACTAATCAAAATTAATACCAGTAAAATGCTTTGAACCAATAAAAAATGCTGATGCACTTTGAGCAATCCGCGCAGACTGATGCCATAATGACTGACATTTTTGAGAGAATAGCTTTGAAAATCCACCAAGCTACGGCGATGATATTGTGACCGCATGACCTCAACAAACTTATCAGCCGCTGCCGCTGTTGACCCAGCTGACAATAGAGGTAAAAACGCATTGATAACATCTTCATGCGTTTCTGGGTTATTGATATTGACCATCAACATTTGCCAATCTTGAAACAGCCGTTGTTCGATTATCCCTTTAGACTTGAGCGTGACATCGCGGTTGCGCCCATCACGCTGAATGTTACCAAATAATTGCTCAATCGCTGATTTTTCGCCTTCAATGTACTGAAAAAAATAGCCATTACCAAAGCACAAAAAACCGGTAATTTGATGGGCAAGGTTCTCACGCTGTGCCACCGTCATGATATCAGACAGCGTTCTAGGGGTTACGCCAGCTTTCAACGTCATACGGCTCACATAAGTTAGATAATGAATTTGCCCCAAGCAGCACCTCAGTCTTTATGGTTTTACAATTTTTGTTCAGCGCAATTTTAACAATTTATTACATACTAATCCATCCATTAAATCAAGAATATTTGCTTACCTAGTCACAAATAGCGGTTGAGTGGTTATTTTTGGACGCTCGCATTGCATTTACGATCATCAGCAACACCCCTACCCAAATTAAAGCAAAACTGGCAATCATGGTACCATTGACAGCTTCATGCAGCACAAAAATGGACAATAAAAACATCAGCGCAGGTTCAAGATAACTGAGCATACCAAAGGTGTTCATCGGCAACACCTGACTGGCTTTGAGGTTGGTCTGCATGGCAAGCGCACTAATCATACCCAGTCCAATCAATAGCAGCCCCATTGTCATTGACCCAGTGACTATCGATATACTGCTGTTTTGCCATAATAAAAAACCTAGGGCAATCGGTGCAATCACTGACAAATCAACGAACAGCCCCAACAGCGCAGGTACCCCTTGCCAGCGGCGCAGTCCATAATAAATCGGATAAGTCAAACACACCCATGCAGTGACCCACGATACACTCCCCGCGAGCCAAAATTGCAATCCCACCCCTGCTGCCGCAACGATAATCGCCGCCCACTGCAATCGATTTAAGGTTTCTTTAAACACCACACAGCCCATCAGTACCATCATCAAGGGAAGCAAAAAATACCCCATTGCGGTATTGACCGCCTGTCCATTGATAGGCGCCCACATAAACAGCCATAGCTGACTTGCCAAAATCGGTGTCGGCAACAGCAATAAAACCCATTGTTGTTTGTTTAATCCCATCAAAAATGCTTTGAGTTGCCCAAAACTTTGCGTCACGGCCAACAGCCCCACCAACCCAAACCACATCGCCACCATGCGCCACAAAAAAACTTGCGTGCCTGACAACGGCGCAAGCCAGTGACTATACAGATATAGCACGCCAAACAACACATTAGAAATCAATGCCAACACCACCCCAAAACGTAACTTTTTGGCAGCGGTAGCGGGCTGACGGGTTGTTGCCTTGGGCTGGACAACAATAGAAGATGGTGATAAAGCGCTGGAGACTGACATAATTGACCTTGTTATATTTTTGCTTTTGCGGTTAAATTGCCAAGCAGTATAACAATTATCTTTGGTAAATTATTTCAAAATCCCCCAATTTGTGATAATTTAATATTAATATAAGATAAATTTGCTATATTTTTCTCAATTTGTCTTATTTTATATTTTTAGAAGGACATGGCTATGATTCATGAAATCGATGATATCGATAAACGTATTTTAAACTTGTTGCAAGAAGATGCGACCCTACCGCTTAAGAACATCGCCGAAAAAGTGCATGCATCGGTAGCGACCTGTCAGCGCCGTATCCAAATGATGACAGAGACGGGGGTGATTACTCGCCAAGTAGTGATTGTCAACCCCACCGAATTGGGCTTTGATTTAAGCGCGTTTGTGCTGATTGAAATGGAAAAACAAAATACCGCGCTGCAGCATGGCTTTGAGCGCTTGATGAACCGATTGCCCAACGTGATGAGTTGTTATGAAATCTCAGGGGATTATGACTTTTTACTATTGGTACATGCCAAAAATATGGCGGAATATCACCGTTTTACCCGTGATAATTTAACTTATGAAAACAATGTCCGACGCTTTAAAAGTCAATTTGTGATGAACTTCTCCAAGGTAGGCACTAAAATCCAGTTAGATTAGTTAGATTAATGCGCCATCAGACAATGGGCTCAAACAATGGGCTTAGTGCGATACCAAAATGACGTCGGCAACGAAATGCCAAACACCAACGCAGCGGTCACAAATATCGCATTGAAGCTAAAATCCATCATTTGGGTAAATACTTGTGGATTGTAGCCATAGTAGCCTAGCTGTACAAAGCTAATCATAGCTTTGTACGCGGTAATCCCTGGCATCATACACAGCATGGCAGGCACCAAAATCATTTTTGGGGTGAGTAAATATTTTTTTGCCAAATAAATTGCCACAAACGATGAAATACCCGCTGCCACAAATGTCGCTAGTATCAAATTGACTGACAGTTGTTTTAATAGCTCTCTAAGTCCGTAACCTAGCACGGTCAACAATAAGCATTGCCAAATATAGCGGCGCGGCACATTGACAAGCAGTGTCCAGCCAAGCGTCATCAAGCAAGCAAAAGTTGCTGCGCGTATCAAGGCAATCGCATCAATCGCCATTTTTCACCCTACCCAATATTGGCAATAAAATTTTATCAAACGCTTTCATCAACCCACGCCCCAATGACTGATATTTAGTAGTAGCAGTGACAACACGATGCCGATACAGCTCGATAACGTCAAGATAATCACAAACATAAAGCGCCCGATACCGATGTTCATATACCCCTTGAGCATATCTGATAATGAATTTATCAAAGGAAAACTGGGAACCAACCAAAGCACACTTGATGCCATAGCAATATGCGGGTCGTTACCAATCCCCAATAACAGCGCGGTACTGGCGAAGATGGAGCCAAAACACGCCGCTATGAGCGCGGATATAAATGGGTTAAAGTTGCGGTTACTCAGCCATAGCCGCAGCGAATACCCCATCATGCTCGCAATAAAAGTCACCAAACACACCAGTATATCGCCCCCTGCCAAATACGCAAAGCAGGCACACGCCACACCGACCATCGGCGCGACCATCTTGGCAGGATAAGTGCCGCGATCAATCTCATCAAATCGATAAGTCGCATGCTCTAGGGTACTCGTCACCGGCATACTTTCCAAATCCAGTACAATTCGCTGAATTTGCACAATGATATTGACATTGATGGCATGGGTGGTTGAGGCGCGCAGGGTGGTAATACAGCGGTTATTATAAATTGTGGTGATGGTCAAGCCATTATAGGCAATCCCACACTCCACGCTAGCCAACCCCAACGCTAACCCCAATCGGCGGCACAAATCTGTTACCGTTGCCGATTCTGCCCCATATTGCATGAGTAGCAGCCCACAGCGCACACACAGACGGGTGATTTGCTGCTGGTGTTCATACGCCATATACGGCAACCGCCGTCTAGGCTTAGGCTCTGTCGGGGGCGAAAGCTTGGCAGGCTCAGGTGTTAGCGGATCAAGCGCTTCTAGGGCATCAGCAAAGGTATCACTCATAACGCGCTACAAAAAAGTCAAGAAAGCTATAGTTTACCACCAAAGTTTTGGGCAGTTATAAAAAATCTTATTTATAAAGTATGCCGATACTGGACAAAATCCATCTTTTTAGCGATATGGTCGTACAGACGGCGAGCGGAAACGTTGCCTTCTTGAGTGACCCAATAGACCCGATTACAGTTTTTATCTTTAGCAAATTGATAGACATATTTGATCAGCATTCTTCCCACACCTTTACCACGCCCATTTTCTTTGACGAACAAATCCTCAAGATAGCAACAGTCTGTGGTATTCCAAGTATTAGGATGCAATACAACATGTGCAAAGCCGATAAGCTTATCATCCACAAATGCCCCGAAACCAAAAATGGGTGATGTTTCGTCAATGATTTTTTGCCAAGTATTTTCCGTAGTCGCTCGGGGTAGATCTGTTTGATAAAATTCTAAATAGCCCTGCCACAAGGCTTGCCAGTTAGTTTTATCCTGTGCAGTTAGTGGTAAGATTTGCATTATCAATTATCCTTATATTTAGCTGTTGCCAACAAAAAAAATACTACCAATAAAATTATAGCCTAAAGTCATCGTGATTAACCCCAGTTCGACATAAGCTATACCCTAAGGCTTTGAATTAGCAAGCAATCTTAGCGACGAAAGGTTCAATCA